>JAYKIX010000166.1:0-19929 GCA_035286005.1 Synechococcus sp.
TGGTGGAATCGCCCACCGGCGGCGGCACATGGCGCAGGATCGCGTCGAACAGCGGCCGCATGGTGTCGCTCTCGGTGGCCATGTCGGGCTTGGCGTAGCCGCCCATGCCGCTGCCGAAGAGGTAGGGGAAATCACATTGATCATCATCGGCGCCAAGCTCAAGAAACAGATCGAGAACCTTGTCGACAGCCTGCTCGGGATCAACGCGAGCCCGGTCGATCTTGTTGACGAACACGATCGGCCTCAATCCCTTCTCCAGAGCCTTCTTCAGCACAAATCGGGTCTGGGGCATCGTCCCCTCGTTGGCATCGACGATCAGCAGACAGCCATCCACCATGCCCAGAACCCGCTCCACCTCACCGCCGAAATCGGCGTGGCCGGGTGTATCGACGATGTTGATGCGGATGCCCTCGTAGTCGACGGCGGTGTTCTTGGAGAGGATCGTGATCCCACGCTCCCGCTCCAGATCGTTGGAATCGAGCACGCAGGTGGGCACAGCCTCGTTGTCGCGAAAGATGCCGGACTGGGCGAGCAAGGCGTCCACCAGGGTGGTCTTGCCGTGGTCGACGTGGGCAATGATCGCGATATTGCGAATCTTCACGCCTTTGTGCTCGCCGCTCATGGGGTTCGGGTGCTGCGGATGGGGTGGGTGGAGGTGTGCTGAAGAAAAGCGGCCGCGTAGCGGACGAATCTGAAGCGATTCTTGACTCTAGACGCCCACCTCCCGCTCCTGGACCGTCACGGGCGGATCAGCGGCCGGATGCGCGTGCGGCGAACCGCTGGGCTGGCTCAAACAGACGCAGAGCCTCGGTGGACCCTTCAAAGCGCCAGTGCCATGGCTCGTAGCTCACGCCCTGGCCATTGCCGCGGGGGAAGGAAAGGGTGAAGTGGAAGCGGTTGGCGTGGCTGCGCAGCCAGCGGAATGCCGCCGTGTTCTCGAAATCCACCGACAGGTTGGTGGCCGGCAGGCGACCGTCGCCGAGATCGACGGCATAGCCGGTGCTGTGCTCAGAGAACCCCGGCGGGGCGCTGACACGGGCGCGGGTGAGGGCGTCCTGGTTGCGATCGGCCTTGACGTCGAAGAACAGCTGTTTCTGCAGGGCAAGGCTGCGGAAGCCACTGAGCAGGCGCAGATCGACCCCGTCGGCAGCGGCGGCTCGCTGCATGGCCTGAAAGGCGCGGGAAGCTTCGGAACGCAGCTCCAATCCGGGGCCAACGCTGATCAGATCCGCCGCGGGCGCCTCCGGATAGGGGAAATGACCGAGAAGGCGGCCGTCAGCGCCTGGGCGGGCCGCCAGCGCAGGGATCGGGGTGGGCTGCAGCCGATCGCGCAGGGGCGGCAGCAGCAGCGCCAAGACCAGGCTGCCAAGGGCAGCGAGCGACAGCCAGGCGAGGGCCGCCAGCGGACGACGTCGGGAACGCTGCGGGGGCTGACTGCGCCGCGCCAGAGGAATGTCGTCAGCCACCCCCACGGGGCGCCTGGTTGAGGATCGGGCGCTCCGAGCCGTGCGGCCGGGGCGAGAAGCCCTTGGGGTCACGGAGTGGATGCGCGGGACGGGATGGAGGTCCTGATGCTACGGGGGATGCCCGCAGGAAACCGGTTCGCAGTGTTAGCTTCCAGCCAGGATCCCTTGCCTGGAGCGAGTTTCAAGATGTTGCGAGTCGCGGTGGTCGGCGGTGGCCCGAGCGGATCCTGTGCTGCCGAAGTGCTGGCCAAGGCCGGCATCAAGACCTGGTTGTTTGAGCGCAAGCTCGATAACGCCAAACCCTGCGGTGGCGCGATCCCCCTGTGCATGGTCACCGAATTCGACCTTCCGGATGAGATCATCGATCGCAAGGTGCGCAACATGCGCATGATTTCCCCTTCCAACCGTGAGGTGGACATCCACCTGCAGGATCAGGCGGAATATATCGGCATGTGTCGCCGCGAGGTGCTTGATTCCTTCCTGCGGAACCGAGCCGCCGATCTTGGAGCGACCTTGATCAATGGTCTGGTGCAGAAGATTGACACCGGCACGGGGCGACAGGGTCCATACACGAGTCAGTACGCCGACTACAGCCAGGGTGAGGCCACCGGTGAGCTGAAGACCCTGGAAGTGGATCTGATCGTTGGTGCCGACGGTGCCAACAGCCGCGTGGCCAAGGCGATGGACGCCGGGGATTACAACGTTGCGATCGCCTTCCAGGAGCGCATCCGCCTGCCCAAGGAGGAGATGGGCTACTACGAAGATCTAGCTGAGATGTACGTGGGTACGGACGTATCCCCGGATTTCTACGCCTGGGTCTTCCCGAAATACGACCACGTGGCGGTGGGTACCGGCACGATGCAGAAGAATCAGTCGCTGATCAAATCCCTGCAGCAGGGCATCCGCGAGCGGGCGGCCAAACGGCTTGTCAACGGCGAAGTGATCAAGGTGGAAGCCCATCCGATCCCGGAACATCCCAGGCCCCGTCGCGTCGTCGGGCGCATGGCCCTGGTGGGCGATGCTGCCGGTTACGTCACCAAGAGTTCCGGCGAGGGCATCTACTTCGCTGCGAAAAGCGGCCGTATGTGCGCCGAGCAGATCGTGGAGGCCAGCGCCAATGGCAGCCGCATTCCCACGGAAAAGGATCTCAAGGTCTATCTCAAGAAGTGGGATCGCAAGTACGGAGCCACCTACAAGGTGCTGGAAATCTTGCAGAACATCTTCTACAGCAACGACGCAGCCCGCGAGGCGTTTGTGGAAATGTGTGATGACAAAGACGTGCAACGCCTGACCTTTGACAGCTATCTCTACAAGCGGGTGGTGATGATGAATCCCTGGCAGCAGATCAAACTCACCCTGCGCACGCTGGGAAGTTTGCTGCGGGGCGAGGCTCTGGCCCCCTCCCAGTACGGTCCCGTCCCCTCTGCCGTTGGCCGGTCCGATGGAGATTTCCTGGCGGAAGAGGCTGCCCAAGCGATTCGGGCCCAGGCCAAAGGCAAGGAGACGGCGGGCGTCAACTGATCGATCCCATCCAATCCAATCTCAACAGCAAACTCCGGGGTCTTTCCGACTCCGGAGTTTTTTGATGGATCGGCTTCGGGGGGCGTAGTCCCCGAAGCCCTAGGAGTTCAAGCCTGAATCAGGTCGAAGCGGGCCAGCACCGAGGCCTGATTGCGCAGCACGGCGAGAAGATTGAGTCGATTGCGGCGCAGCTTGGGGTCATCAGCCATCACCATCACACTGTCGGGACCATCGAAAAAGGCTTCGAGTGCAGGCGTGGCTTGCACCAGCCCATCGGCAAGATCCGTGTAAGCCCGGGCCCGGGCTAATGGCTCCAATTCCGTCAGCACGGCATGCATGGCGGTCTCACTGGGAGAAGCAAACAGGCTGACGTCCACAACGGAGCTGGTCTCCAGAACGGAAGGATCCAGATCTCCCTTTTCGGCAAGGCGGGCAGCCCGCTGAACCACGGCTTGCAACGCTCCGAGCCGACTTTGATCCCGAAGGTTGCCAAGTAAACGAATGCGCTCGAGCACATCCAGAGGGTCACCCAGCAGACGCTGATCACTTATGGACTCCCCTGCAACCGCTTGCACCAAATCAGCGGCATGACCATCGTCCTCCAGTTGAGATTGAATGCGTTGACGCAGGAGCTGGGTGAGATCGTCCGCCAGGGCTGAAGGATCAACCTTGAAATCCGGGAAATGGTTCGTCCAGGCCTGGGAAGCCTCAGCCAAGACCCCGAGCAGATTCAGGCGCCAACTCTTCTCCCAGAGGATCTGAAGAATGCCGTTGCCAGCACGCCGCAGGGCGTAGGGATCAGACGAGCCCGTGGGACGCTCGCCCTTCGCATAAATGCTGAGCAGCAGCTCCAGCCGCTCCGCCAAGGCAACCACGGCTCCAGCATCACTTTGGGGCAAGGCATCTCCAGCACCACGGGGAAGGTAGTGCTCCACAACAGCCTGGGCCACCTCGCGGGATTCCCCCTCTTCAAGCAGATATTTCCCCCCCATCAGACCCTGCAGTTCAGGGAATTCGCCCACCATCTGGCTGACCAGATCGTTTTTACAGAAATGGGCTGCTCGTTGCGCTGATGCCGCAGTGCTTGCGTCCAAACCCAGTGCTTTCACCAGGGAGATCGTGAGCTGTTCAATCCGCTCACTGCGATCAAGCAAACTGCCCAAACCGGCGGCAAAGGTGACGCGAGCCAACGCCTGACGACGTTCCGCACTCGGCTGTTTGCGATCAACGTTCAGGAAGAACTCAGCATCGGCCAAACGGGCACTCAACACCCGTTCATTGCCTCGACAGATCTGAACATCGGCCGTCGCCAGTCCATTACCCACCAGTAGGAACTCCGGACAAAGCACATCCCGGGAACTGAGACGCAAGGGATCCTCCTTAACCCCTGACCGCCTGAGGGGCACGTAGCGCTGGTGCGACTGCATCACCGTGACGATCACTTCAGGAGGAAGATCCAGATAGCGATCGGCAATCTCACCATGAAGGATTCTCGGGTCTTCCACCAGGTCAATCAATTCCTGAGCAAGACTTTCAGGACAATCCAGCAACCCATCAACGGCCGCAGCGCAGTGTTCAAGATTGGCTCGAATCAGAGCTGAACGCTGATCGCGATCGGCTTGCACACCCACGGCCGCCAGTGCTGCGTCGTAGTCGTCAGCGGTTGCAATCTCCACATCGCCAGGGTGGAGTCGATGGCCGCGGCTGGAGCGGCCACTGTGCACCACCGGCTCACTGGCAGTCAGAGAGACCGGGACCACGTCACCCCCAAGCAGTGCAACTAACCAACGCACCGGACGGCTGAAACGTTGATCACCGTTCCCCCAACGCATGAAGCGGCGTCCTTGCAGGCCATCAATCCAGGCCGGGATGCGTTCTTGCAACAAAACCGCCGACGACTGGCCTTCCACTTGAACCGTCGCAAACACACAATCACCCTTCGGCGTGGAGCGCACCTCGAGGGCAGAGGGGTCAACACCACATCGCTTGGCGAAACCAATGGCGGCCGGCCCTGGCTGACCATCCACAAAAGCCTGTACCACGGGCGGGCCTTTGCGCTCTTCACGGAGATCAGGCTGTCCATCCGCCAGATCCTTCACTTGAACGATCAACCGGCGCGGGGTGCTGCTGACCCTCACAGCACCATGCTCCAAACGCAAATCCGCAAGGTCCTTCCGAACGCGTTCCTGCAACTGGGGAAGGGCCAGACGGGCAAAATCTGCGGGGAGTTCTTCCGTTCCGATTTCGAGCAGGAAGGTTGAGGCCACACCGGTCGGCTCGACAGGCCTCAGACTGTATTGGAAGCCGCTTCGCTAGCTTCGACACAGTGTGGTTCGTTCGCCAGTGAGTCAGACATCTGCCGATGCCTCAGCAATGTCCCAGGGCGCAGGCAACGGCAAGCTGGCAATGGGTTCTGATGCGCTCCCTAAGGCTGAACAACGCAAGCGGGAAAGCGGTTACCTCAAAGATCCGCTGCTCAGCGAACTCAGCAACGATCTGCCCTTCTTCAGTGAAGATGCCCTGCAACTGCTGAAGTTTCACGGCAGCTATCAACAGGACGACAGAGATAAACGGGAAAAGGGCAAAGACAAGACCTGGCAGATGATGCTGCGTCTTCGCAGTCCGGGCGGACGGATCCCAACGGGCCTCTTTCTGGCCATGGACGACCTCTCGAATCGGTTAGGCGACGGAACCCTGCGTGCCACCACGCGCCAGGCCTTCCAGATGCATGGCGTCGCGAAGGCTGACCTCAAGGAAGTGATCGGGAGCATCGTTCGCAGCCTTGGTTCCACCCTTGCGGCCTGCGGAGATATCAACCGGAACGTGATGGCTCCAGCTGCTCCATTCGACAAAGATGGCTATCCCGCAGCACGACAACTGGCCGATGAGATTGCTGATCTGCTCAGCCCCGAAACGGCAGAAGGCTCCTACCTCGATCTTTGGGTTGACGGCGATCTGAGCTACAGGATCAAGCCCAGTCGCAAAGTCAAGAAAGCCCGCAGCCGTCAGTTGAAGGGAGCTGTGTTCTCGGGGGATCACAACGAACCCCTCTATGGAGATACCTACCTGCCTCGCAAGTTCAAGGTGGCGGTCACGGTTCCTGGAGACAACTCCGTGGATTTGCTAACCCAAGACATCGGCCTTGTTGTCTTCACCGACACCAGTGGAGAACTTCGCGGCTGCAATGTCTACGTCGGTGGTGGCATGGGCCGCACCCACAACAAGGAAGAAACCTTTGCCCGTGTTGCCGACCCGCTGGGCTACGTCCAGGCAGATCAGGTGTTGGATTTGGTGCAGAGCGTGCTGGCTCTGCAACGCGATCATGGCGATCGCAAAGTGCGGCGGCATGCCCGCATGAAGTATCTCCTTCACGACAAGGGCATTCGCTGGTTCCGTAACGAGCTCACCAGTCGCTATTTCAAGGGGGAGCTCAAGCCTCTTCGCAACGAACCGAAGGCCAAATTGCACGACTATCTGGGCTGGCACCGTCACCGTGCCGGCATGTGGTTCGTTGGCATCCCATTGCTCTGCGGACGCTTGGAAGGGGCTTTCAAGCAAGGACTCCGCGCGATTGTGGAGACCTACCAGCTGGAAATTCGCCTCACACCAAACCAAGATCTGCTGCTCTGCAACATCGGCACCCCGCAGCGCGCGTCGATTCGGGCTGCACTGGCCGACCTTGGCATCGACACTCCCGAACTCCCCGCACCACTGGCCCGACACGCGATTGCTTGCCCTGCACTCCCGACGTGTGGGCTGGCCATCACCGAATCCGAACGCATCCTTCCCGATGTGCTCGATCGTCTCGATCGTCAGCTACGACGCCTGGAGATTGAAAAACCGATCTTGATTCGCATGACGGGATGCCCCAATGGCTGCGCCCGGCCCTACATGGCTGAGCTTGGTCTTGTGGGAAGCGGCGTGAATCAATACCAGCTCTGGCTCGGCGGCAGTGCAAATCTTCAACGGTTAGCGAAGCCCTATCTCCAGAAGCTTCCTCTCGACCGGCTGGAATCCACCCTTGAACCCTTGCTACAGAGTTGGAAAGCAGCTGGCGGGCGTCGCAGCTTCGGAGACCATGTCCAGAAACTTGGCGAGGACGGTGTGAATGCCCTGTTGAGTCTCTGACTCAACTCACAGGCTTGGCACCAACTCCGGGAGCGGTGCGGCCGTAAATCGCCTTTGCGGTTCCAGAACGCCAGGCCCAGAGCTGGTCGCCGTAACTGAAATGCCACCACTCATTGGGGTGGCGAACAAAACCCTGGACTTTCAACACCTGTGCCAACAGGGCTCGACGCTGGTGGAAGCATGCAGCCTCGGAATCGTCAGCCGACTCCGCCGCAGCGGCGTAGTAGTCGGGTTCTGAAACGGCCCCAATGGCATCGATGGCTCCGCCCATATCCAGTAGTTCCCCACTGGCGGTCGCCAACGTGAGGTCGACAGCCGCTCCAGTGCTGTGGGGAGGTGGCGTGGCCGTGTCTTCACTGGGCTCCGCCCAGAAACGACTCACCGAATGCCTGACTTCATCCATGGCGACCCGCATCTCAGGATCCGTGCGTGAAGCCAGCGTTAAACCCAACCGGGAACATTCCGTGGCAATGGCATGCTCCACCATGAAGCGCTGCACTGGAATCGGGCGCCAGGCATCAAAGATGGCAAATCTCAGGTCAGGACGTTCCTGACGCAGTTGCTGCTCTGCGGCGATCAAGCGTTGCCGGACACCGGCCCTTAAGACAAACGGATCGGCCCCCGGCCCATAAGGAGCCCCAAGAGATTGATAAGGATGGGGCCTGATGCAATGCAACGCTGGATGCAGGGCCATGAGCGGCTCACCGCAGTCTTCGATCAGCCGATCACTCCAGGGGCGAAGCAAGTTGGAAATGCAAGTGCCGATAGGGTCGCAGACCTCAGCAGGATCAAGCCGTTTCCACAGCCAGTTGCATTTTTTCCCCAGGTCGTGTCTCATCGAAACCGACAACAAGACACTGTCGCCGCCAACACATCCCTCTAGCTACGAAGGCGACCAACAGCCATAAAGCCAATCTTGAATTCACGAGATGCGCCGAAAAGGGCGCAGCAAACTTCAATCCAGGGAATGGATTCCGGTGATCAGCAACTGCAGGATCCCGCCTCAGCCAAGTGGCAGAACATCAAGGAAACACCCCACAACTGTCAGCAAAATCTCAAAATCAGGACGAACCTGTAGCACATAGTCCAAGACGAGACTCATGACTGTGGAAACTGCTCGAGATCAATTGAGTTGCCCCGCAGAGCTCATCCGTAGCTGTTGATTCTCCAGAAGTTGGCGCAAAACGGGGTATCGATTGAGGCCAGGATCCTCCTCAATCAAACGCATTGCCTCAGCGCGCGCATCATCAAGAACAGCACCATCGTCGGCAAGGCTCGCCAAGGCGAGATCAGGCAAACCCGACTGGCGAGTGCCCAGCACCTGACCAGGACCACGAAGGCGCAAATCCATTTCAGCAATCTCAAAACCATCCGTGGAACGCACGAGCACATCAAGCCGTTGTCGTGCCAACGGATTTCGACTGTCATTCACAAGCAAGCAATGGGAAGCTGCGGCACCACGACCAACCCGGCCGCGCAGCTGATGAAGCTGTGCCAAGCCAAAACGATCAGCGTGGTCAATCACCATCACACTGGCTTCCGGCACATCAACACCCACTTCCACCACAGTCGTGGACACCAAAACATGGCATTCGCCACGGGCGAATGACTGAATCACCGCCTGCTTCTCGGCACTGTTCAGGCGACCATGAAGCAGGCCCACGCAGAAGTCGGGAAAGACCTCTTCCGCCAGTTGTCGATGAACATCAACGGCCGAGCGAAGATCCATTTTTTCCGATTCCTCAACCAGCGGCAGCACCACGTACGCACGTTGACCAGCATCCACCTGCTCACGGATCAAGTCATAGGCCTGATCCCGCTCAGACCCGGAAATCTGACGGGTTTGAATCGGCGTTCGTCCTGGAGGCAGCTCATCGATCTGACTGACGTCCAGATCACCATGCAACGAAAGGGCCAGCGTCCGTGGGATCGGGGTAGCCGTCATTGTGAGCAGATGGGGCTGCAAGCCCTTGCTGAGCAACCGGTTGCGCTGACGCACACCAAAGCGATGCTGCTCATCCACTACCACCAAACCAAGCCGCGAAAAATCCACGGGATCTTCAATCAAGGCATGGGTGCCAACGAGAACATGCAGGCTTCCGTTGGCCAGATCCGTGAGCATGCGGCGACGATTCGGGCGTGAGGTTGATCCCGTGAGCAAGTCGACGTTGATGTTTAAAGGGGTTAACCAGCGGCACAGGGTGCGGTAGTGCTGTTCGGCCAGGACCTCAGTAGGGGCCATCAAGGCTCCTTGCCAGCCTGCATCAACCGCATTCAGCAACGCCGCCACCGCCACCACGGTTTTGCCACTGCCCACATCCCCTTGGACCAGCCGAGCCATGGGTTCCTGTTTGGCGAGATCCGCCTCGATCTCGACCAAAACACGCTGCTGGGCGCCAGTGAGCTCGAAGGGAAGCTGCTTCAGGAACCTCCCCACCAACCCATCACGCTGGCCGACGCCCTCCAGGGCTGGCGCCTGCCGTTGGCGCAAGACAGCCCGACGCTGCATCAGGCCCAGTTGAAGCAGCAGAAATTCATCGAACACCAAACGCCGACGAGCGCGATTGAGGGCCTCCCGATTCTTGGGGCGGTGAATCGCTTCCATGGCGACCTGACGCTGAATCAGCTCCAACGCTTCACGCTGCACAGCGCTGAGGGGCTCAGGCCAATGGACTGCAGCAGGAAGAGCCAGGTGAACCAGTTTGCGCAAACGGTCTGCCGTCAGCCCTTCCGTGAGCGCATACACAGGAAGCAAACGCCCAATTTGCGTGGAGCGCACCGGTGCATGGGCACTTTCCATCACCTCGATCAACGGATCTTGAAAGCTGAGCCCATACGGGCCCGACTTCACCAAGCCGCTGATCGCAACTGTGGCACCCAAGGGATACTGACGAACCTGAGCATGCAGAGCCGCGGGGCTACTGAACCGTTTTCCTGCCAGAAAACGTGTGACTTTCAGCCGCCCAGTAGGGTCTTGCACCTGTAATTCCAGGATCGACAGATTCGGATTCCGAGGGCTGGTGAAACCGTGACAGCGGCGCACCGTGGCCACGATCGTGGCTGTTTCCCCAGCTTCAAGAGCCTCGATCCGACGCATTGCGGAATAGTCGACGTAGTCGCGCGGGAAATAGAGCAACAGATCACGCACCAACAACAAGCCAAGCGATGCGAGCCGCTCCGCCAACTTTGGGCCGATGCCTTTGACCTGGGCCAATGGAGTATCCAGCCGCAAGCTGCTGCTGGCGGGATGGAGCGTGTCCCGACTAGTGACAGGTTGTACCCCACTCAACCGGGGAGGGGCCATCGGCCGAGACGGCTCCAGGCGCTGACGCAAACCATGCAGCCACTGCCGCGTCATCGTGACCAAACGGCGACGGGCCGCTTCATTCAGCTCTGCGTACCCCCGGTAGGAGGCGACAAAGTCATTGAGACGAGAGCAACTGTCGGCCGGCAGGGGAATGGGAGGTGGCGATGCCAGTTGGCGTGCCACAAAGGCATGGAAGCGCTCTTGGCGACCCTGAAGATCTTCAAAACCACGATCAGCTTCAAGCCCTAATGCTGTTTGCAAGGGCCGCAACCAGGCATGCAGCAGTTCAAGATCTGCTGCAGAACAGGTCAGATTCAGGGCTGGGGTGGACTGGTTGGAGGGCTGGGCCACCACTGCTGCTGCACCTGTTGTGTCTGGGCACGCCGCTGCCAGTGGCGTTGTTGTCGAACCATTGTGAGCAAATTGCGCTGCCGCTGGCGCAACTTGGAACGGCATCGACGCAAAGAAACTCTGTCAAATTCCAGCTCGGATGGTCTCAGGAGCACACAGGAAAGGTCGATCAGTGACTCGCCAGGCGACGGCATCGGCAACGGCACCCGCAGCCTCACCAGATTGGAGGCAGCAGGTAGCGTTTCGACCTGACCCGAGATCACCGCATCCAGCAGACTCGTGGGAACAAGGCTGCTGGCCAGACCGGCTCGAAGCAGTTCCACGTTGATGGCATGGGAAAGATTGCGAAGACGACGCAGCATGGCCTGATCCATGCCATCCAGCCAGCGCAACAACTCAAGAGGCATGTTCGGCATGAACGACTGCTCCGCAGAGAGATCAGACGTCTCAGAGCCGTGATCAAACTCGGCTTCGAGATCTTCGCTCCCATCTTCTGGATCCTGTGCCCCCATCGCTTGACCCGCCATCACAAACAGGGAGCGCAGCACAGACAAGTCAGTACTGCCCTGTTCGCTTAGGGACGCCGCCATTGGGTCCTCATCTGAACCTTCAGGGGGTTGTTCAAAGCTGAGCGAAACGTCTGAATCAGTTCCGACATCAGCATTGTGGGCAGAGTCCCCTTCAACGCCTCCTTCTGGATTCTGCTCGAGGGCGACGTCTGTCAGGGGCAGCAAGCCATCGAGAAGGGAAGGATGATCGATCGGAGGATCAAAGCTGAGCTGAACCGACTGCTGAAGATCATTCAGATCACCTGGTCCTGACAAGGCCTCCGCCTCTTCCCCTTCGTCAGGCTCGGGCGAGCGCTGCAAAGCCTCAACCATGGTTTTTTGAGCTCGACGGCGACGGTATTGCCGCTCCTTCTCAAGATTTCGTGCCAGCAGCTGCAGCTGCTCAATGGTGAGCAGAGCACAACAGCGCTGAACCAGCTGGTCAATTCGCTCTTGAAGGTTCAGTCGATCCTGATCAGACAGCTGATTGAACCGACCCAGATCGAGAGCACACAACCATTCAGCCAACGCTCGATGCACTGCATCGGGCAAGCAGTCGCGCAGTACCCGCAAATAGTGGGCCTGATCAGCATAAAAAGCTGGTGCCGACTGACGGCACCAGCTGCGGAGACGAGCCAGTTGCTCGCTGGGTTGATAAGACGAAAGCGCGTCCTGGTCTGAAGCCAAGATCAGCCCTTGGTCATCGAGGCCACTTCGGCCGCGAAGTCGTTCTCCTCCACTTCGATGCCTTCCCCAAGGGTGTAACGCGTGAAACGGCGAACCTTCACGTTTTCACCGATCTTGCCAGCGGTCTGCTTGACCAGATCAGCAACGGTGATGGTGCTGTCTTTGATGAAGGGCTGTTCCATCAGAGCCAGCTCCTTGAGGCGCTTGGCAATACGGCCCTCAACAATCTTCTCTTTCATCTGCTCAGGCTTGCCTTCGAGGTCGTCACGTCCCATCTCGATGGCTTTCTCACGCTCACGGATCTCGGAGGGAATTTCATCCGTGGTGACATACTCCACACCAGGACAAGCGGCAATCTGCATCGCCACATCGCGAAGTAGCCCCTGGAACATGTCACCACGGGCAACGAAGTCGGTTTCACAATTCACTTCCACCAGCACACCGACGCGCGCACCGGTGTGGATGTAGCTGCCGATGGAGCCTTCAGCAGCGGTGCGACCCGACTTCTTCTCAGCGCTGGCGATGCCTTTTTGACGAAGCCACTCAATAGCCTTCTCAGCGTCACCATCGGTGGCGGCAAGAGCTTTCTTACAGTCCATCATTCCCGCGCCGGTTTTGTCGCGCAGGTCCTTGACAAGCTTGGCGGATACGGCTGCAGCCATCGGAGGAGGGGGTGTGAAAAAGGTTTGACAAGAAGAGCCGCCTTCTCGCTCAAGCGAGATGGCGGCGTGAAATTAGCGGTTCAGCGAACTCAGCCCTGGCTGTCGTCGCCACCACGCTGATCGTTGGCACCATGGCGGCCTTCGTTGATGGCATCGGCCAGGCGGCTGAGCACCAGCTGAACGGAGCGAACTGCGTCGTCATTGCAAGGGATAGGGACCTCGCAGAGATCGGGATCGCAGTTAGTGTCGAGCATCGACACAAGCGGAATATCCAGCTTGCGAGCCTCGAGCACTGCGTTGGTTTCACGACGCTGATCCACAAGGATCACCACATCGGGCAGACGACGCATGTTCTTAAGTCCGCCCAGATATTTCTGAAGACGCTCAAGCTCACGACGCAGAACAGCGGCTTCCTTCTTCGGACGCATGGCAATGGCGCCGCTGGACTCCATCCTCTCGAGGTCCTTGAGGCGGTCAATTCGGGCCTTCATGGTGGTCCAGTTGGTGAGCATGCCGCCCAACCAACGCTGATTCACGTAAGCACCGCCGCAACGGGTGGCCTCCAAGGCCACCACCTCGGAAGCTTGCTTTTTAGTGCCAACGAAGAGGAAACGCTTGCCGCTGCGAGCTGCGGAGCGCACCCACTTGTAGGCGTTGTTCATGCAGACAGCGGTCTGCACCAGGTCAATGATGTGAACTCCATTGCGCGCGCAATAGATGTAGCGCGACATCTTGGGGTTCCAGCGACGGGTCTGGTGCCCAAAGTGGGCGCCAGCTTCCATCATCTCGGAGAGAGTGACAACAGCCATGGTGTTTGAGGTTTCGGGTTCGCCTCCACCTGTCAGGGATGGTCAATGACCAGCACCCGAAACAGACAGGTGTGCGGTTTGAAAGAACTCAATGAACTTATCAAAAGGCCGGCCAGGGGAGACCCAAAGCCCGGGCTTCGCGGAAAAGAGCGCGGACTCCGATGCGGTTAAGGGGCAAACGGAGCAGCTCCATGGCCAGTGGTGCATG
Organism: Synechococcus sp.; assembly: GCA_035286005.1. Lineage (GTDB taxonomy): Bacteria > Cyanobacteriota > Cyanobacteriia > PCC-6307 > Cyanobiaceae > Synechococcus_C. Next base: position 13,688 of record JAYKIX010000166.1, read on the forward strand.
GTCATGACTGATCAACCAACTGAGCAATGGCCGCAGCGACTTTTCATTCACCATCCCGCCGACGGTCAGCAACTCCCAGAGCAGCAGATGCAACCAGGTGAATTGAATGATGAAACGCACCCGACGGGTGGGGTGCTTCCGATAAAAAACGAGCCCCATCTTGGCCCGCTCTCTTTCGACGCGGATTAGGTCAGGAATCTGGGCCAGACTGAGGGCCGGATGCCAGTGATACCCAACGGCCTCCGGGCACTTCACCAGCACAACACCCATCTGGCGAAGGCGTTCACCCAGTTCAAGATCCTCCCAGCCGTAAAGGCGGAAGCCGGTGTCGAACAGACCAGACCGTTGGAGCACAGCGCGATCGATCGCCACATTGCCTGTCGCGAAATAAGCCCAGGACAAATCCCTGATCTTGTGGCGTTCAGCCGTGGGCTGTTCAAAATTGGCGGTATTGATCACGGCGCCATAGGTGAAGCACAAGCGGTTAGCCCGCTCCGTCCAGCTCCGCTGCAGAGCTCGAGCATGGTTAGCCAGAAAACCGGGGGTGACGACTAAATCACTGTCAATGAACACCACCACATCCCCCTTGGCCTGATCAACACCGCGGTTGCGTCCTTCGGCCGGTCCACCATGAGCCTGCTCAAACAGGCGTACGTGGGGGAATCGCGCAGCCTGCTCTCGTAACCGTGTCGGAGTGCCATCGGTGGAGCCGTCATCGACAACAACCACCTCAAAGCCTTCGATCTCACCAGAGGGGGTCTGATGCTCCAGTGCCGCCAGACACTTTTCAAGAATCGGCCAGCGGTTGTAGGTGGGGATGACGACGCTGATAAACATCCGCGTACAACCAAGGCAGGGGAACCACCACCCTAAAGACATGAAAAAGGGGGGCTCTGCCCCCCCTTTTTCAACATTGAGCAAACTGATGACGTCAGTCGGCGGCACCACCGTTGTTAGCGGTTCCGGTCACACCGTTGCCAGCACCTTCGCCGCGGCCGTCGTTACGCATTTTGCGCTTCTTGAACTTACGGGCGTAGGCGCGGTTGCGCTCCTGCTTTTCCTTCTTGAGGTTCCTGCGCTTGGCCATCGCGTGGAGTGTTGAACGGATTGGTTTGATCCAACCTACCCAATCGTGGTGAACAGCTGGCCGTCCTCCATCTTCACCAGCCGATCCGCAACATCGAGAATGCGGGGATCGTGGGTCACCATCAGAACCGAGCAGGACTGCTCCCTAGCCAAACCCTTGAGAAGATCCACAACTTCCCGGCCCGTGGAGCTGTCGAGAGCAGCTGTGGGCTCGTCCGCCAGCAACAGTTGTGGATGGGCCGCCAGAGCACGGGCAATCGCGACTCGCTGCTTCTGACCTCCAGAGAGGTCATGGGGAAGTTTGCTGAGGTGATCACCAAGGCCCACGGCCCGAAGCCATTCCCGGGCAAGATCTCGACGTGCCACATAGGAACGATCCCTCAGCAGATCGGCACCCATCTGCACGTTCTGCTCTGCAGTCAGACAGCGCAACAGGTTGTGGCCCTGAAAAATCATGCCGATCCGACGGCGCAGCCGTTGACGCGCGCCACGCCCAGCACCCTGTAGGGACTGACCCAGCACAGTGACTTCCCCCTGCTGCACCTTGCGCAGGGCACCGATCAACGTGAGCAAAGTGGTTTTCCCGCAGCCGGAAGGACCGGTCAACAGCACCACCTCACCAGGCTCAATGGTGAGATCCACAGACTGGAGCACCTGACGGCGATTGCTTCCATGCCCATACCAATGACTCAGACCTGTCATGGCCACAGTGGGTGCCATCAGAAAATCTCCGCAGGATCAGCATCAACAAGGCGGCGCATAGCCAAACCGGCCGAGACCATGCACATCACCAAAATCATCGTGAACACGGTGGCCGCCCGGGTGAAGTCCATCCCCACGGGCAGCCTTGTGGCCTGGCGAACAAACCAATACAGCCCCTGCCCAGCCAGGTAAGCGGGGACATAGCCGATCAACGCCAGAAGAAGGCCTTCGCGGACCACTACACCCACAAGGGTGATCACGCGATAGCCCATGGCCATCAACGTGGCGTATTCCGGCAGGTGATCACTGACATCGGTATAGAGCACCTGGTAAACGATCACGCAACCCACCACAAACCCCATGACCGCTCCAAGCGTGAAGATGAAACCGATTGACGTGCTGCTGCGCCAGTAGTTCTGCTCGAAATCGATGAAGCCCTGCTTGGTCAGTACGCGCACGTCTTCGGGAAGAAGAGCCGTCAGACGTTTCTGAACAGCGAGTGGGTCTGCACCTGGGCGAAGGCGAATCAATCCCAGTTCGATGCTGCCCGGAGGTTTGCTGGGCATCAGATCGAGAAAGGTCTCTGAACTGGTGAGCAGATTGCCGTCGGCACCAAAGCTGGTTCCAAGAGCCACCAGGCCGGCAACCCGCACACGGTTTCCACCAATCTCACTTTCAACGGTTCTGCCCTGTTTGAACCAGTCGGCCACGGGGCCGAATTCGGGCCGCGAACGCTCATCAAAGAGAACCCTCCCCTTCTGGGACAACGCCTTGGCCTTGGCCGCCAAGTCTTGATCCACAAAAAAGGGATCCTCAGGATCAAACCCAAGTCCGAGAATCGAGCGGCTGCTACGCGTTTCTGGGTTCCGCCACAGCATCAGGCTCCAATGCACCGGCGTGGTCCCTTCCACATCGGGCTCCGCCATGGTTTGAATCAAACGGCGCTTGGGAAAGCCAGCCATGCGCACCGAACTCGTGGAGCGAGGACTGATCAGCACCAAGTCGGCGTCAAAACGACGATGCACAGTGACGCTGGCGTCAAACAACCCGTCTCGAAAGCCGAGTTGCATGAACATCAAGATGCCCGCAAAACTGATGCCTGCCAAAGCAACAACCAGCCGTACAGGCTGTCGGATCAGCATCAATAAAGCGAGCGGAATTCGTCGCCTCTTCCAGGCATCCACAATCACGAGGGCGTGAAACGGGCGATCACCTTCATGCCTGCCAAGGAGATCACCCGCTGTGCAGAGGCCGCGTTGAGCTGCACTCTCACTTCCACAACCCTGGCATCGGCATCACCGGTGGGATCTGTGGAAAGCACCTGACGCTGACGAACCTGCGGACTGATCGCAATCACCGATCCCAGCAAGGTGCCCTTGAAACCACCGTTCTCACTCACCAAGCTGACGCTTTGGCCCAGTTGGACGCGATTGATATCGGATTCATAGACCTCGATCAGGGCTTGCATGGCCTGGCTTGCACCAACCTCGAGTACGCCATCACTGCCAGGACGCTCCCCTTCGCGGGTGTGCACGCGCAAGACCAATCCGTCGAGCGGGGAACGCAACTCGCTGTTGTCGAGATCGGCCAACAGTTTGCTTCGCTCCGCGATGGCCTGCTGGTACTGCCCCTGGAGGCGCACCAGCTCATCACGCTTGTCATCCAGCATGACCAACGATGCAGCTCCGACCGCAGCGACCTTGGAATAGCGCTCCACCTCCCTGGATTGAAGCTTGATCTCGGCAGCCAAGCTGCTCAGCCGCGCCTGAACTCCTGCCAGGTCGGCCTGGATCTGCCGGCGATTATCAAAGCGGGCCAAAACTTGCCCCCTGCGCAAGGGATCCCCTTCGGCCACCAGCAGCTGAGCGACCCTTGGGGTACCGCCAAACCCACTAATCGGTGCGGCCAAGCGGCGGACATCCCCCGCAGGCTCGAGCTGGCCCAGGGCTGCAACTCCTTCTGGAGCACGTACGACCGGAACCTGAAGCGGAGGGTTGACCGGCTTCTGCGAACGCAGCAGCTGTACCAAACCAACGACTACGGCCAGGCCGAGACCACCACTGAGAGCCAGCAAGGTAGGTCGACGCATCAGGGCGCTGGCGGATTGTCGAACAGCAGCTCCTCGATATAGCGATCGGCCCATTCGACGCTGAAGGCCTTCTCCAGCACCCGTCGGGTCTTGTCGTTGCGCTTCTGTTGGAGGCAATAGGAGAGCTGACCCTGGTGACGCTCGATCGTAGAAGGGGCGTCGGCGGCCTCCTGTGGGGTGATTTCCACAGCCTGACGCAACACGTCCAGGTATTGACCAACGAGGTCAACGAACCAGCCTTCCTCGATGGAGTTAACCGGGCGAATAAAACGCACAAACGGAGAAAAGATCGACCCCCAGGCCGGCAACTCGCGCACCTGCTCAAACGGTGGAAGCGTGATGGTTTCAAGAGGCCCGCGGACGGACGGAGGGAGGTCAGCCCGAACGGGTGAGAGGTCAACGATTGCTGCAGAAATACCCGCGGGGCTCGCCACGATGTCGGCACCAAAGACGGGCAGATCGAAACGAGGTTCCGGGAAGAACACGCAATGGAGAATCTGCAGTCCCATTCCCAAGCGAGCCGTTTCGAGATGCAGTTTGCGGAGGCCGCGGCACTGATTCAACTCGTTACGGATGAACAACGCCTCCCCATCGAGTGTGGCCGTGATCGCCTCCAGAGCGGGATCCACAGCCAACGGTGCAAGTTCCGGCATTGCGGCCCGGCAGGCACGAATGCGATCGGCAAGGGCATCCACCAGTGGATGAAGCTCCATAGCTGCAGAGGGGGAGGAGGACGTCGTCACCAGGGCGCTCAGCACATCAGGGGACTATGCCGCACATTTTCATCACTGCCTCTGAAGCAGGCGATGACCAGGCCTCACCGGAATAATCTGATGACTTGTGACAAGGGGTTCAGATCCACTCCTCGATCGGTCCGGCACTGACCCATCAGACGTTGAAGAACGGCAGCCGCTGCGTCTTCGTTCCCATGGCTGGAGCAGGTTTGACCTGCCTTGACTTCTGGTGCCGCGCCGGAAGCGCATTTGAGCAGCCCGGCGAAGAAGGATTGGCCCATTTCCTCGAACACATGGTGTTCAAGGGCAGCCGAACGCTTGGTGCCGGTGAATTCGACCTTCGCGTTGAAGCTTTAGGAGGCAGCAGTAACGCAGCCACCGGTTTCGATGACGTGCATTTCCACGTCTTGGTTCCTCCCCAAGGGGCCGTTGAAGCGCTGGAACTGTTGCTCGACTTAGTCCTGGAGCCAGCGCTACGCCCCGAGGCCTATGCCATGGAGCGGGATGTGGTGCTGGAGGAAATCGCCCAATACCGAGACCAACCCGACGAGCAGGTGGTGCAACAACTGCTCTCAGCCAGCTGCATCAACCATCCCTACGGCAGACCCATCCTTGGATGGGAAGAGAGTCTGCTGGCCAGCACACCGGAGGCCATGGCGGCCTTTCATCGGCGTCGCTATCGGGGCCCCAACTGCTGCCTGCTCGTGACAGGAGCGCTGCCTGATGGCTTGTCCGACTCCATCGCATCAGGACGCTTGGCGCAACTGGAGGGATCAGTAAGTGCAGAGAAGGATCCAACCTCAGGCCTGCAAGGCATCCCCAGCGAGGCTGTTCCCAACCTGACCTTTCAGCCAGGACGCGCGGACATCCGGGTGGAGCGCCTCGAGGCAGCCCGACTCCTGATGGCCTGGCCAGCACCGTCTGCCAATGCTCCTCGAGAGGTGATGGGCTACGACCTTGCCACCACCATCCTGGCGGAAGGGCGTCGCAGCCGTCTTGTTGAGCGTCTACGGGAGGACCTGCAGCTTGTTGAGTCCATCGATATGGACCTCACCACCCTCGAGCACGGGAGTTTGGTGATGCTCGAGGCCTGCTGTCCTCCTGAGAATGTGGAAGCAGTGGAGCGGGAAGTGCATCGGCTGCTGCAGGAATGCGGCCATGCGGCTGTGAGCGACAACGAACTGGAACGTGCCCGGCAATTGGTCGGCAATGGACTGCGTTTCAGCCTTGAAGCTCCAGGCTCGGTTGCTTCCATTGCCGGTCCGCAAGCACTCTGGAGGCAACCTCAGAACCCCTTGGCAGCCTTAATGGATTTGGAGCAGTGGGCTCCAACCACCCTCCACACTGAGGTGTTCAGCCATCTCCAAAGCGATCAGGCCTTCACCCTTGTGGCCTTGCCGGAGGAGGCTCGCTAATGGCAACACCGGAACTGATCCTCGACCCCCTAGCCACCCCTGGCGTACTGGCCGCGAAGTTATGGATTCGACGCGGCAGTGCCTGCGATCCCCCTGGCCAACGCGGTGCCCATCAGTTGCTGGGATCGTTGCTCAGTCGTGGTTGTGGTCCCTATGGGCCGATGGAACTCGCCGATCTCGTCGAAGGCTGTGGAGCAGGTCTTCGCTGCGACACCA
>JAYKIX010000167.1:0-14261 GCA_035286005.1 Synechococcus sp.
GCTCGAACAGCAGTTTCACAGTGCCGACCGGGCCGTTGCGGTGCTTGGTCACGATCACTTCGGTGATGCCCCGATCGGGGGTTTCCGGGTTGTAGTACTCGTCGCGGTAGATCATCAGCACCAGGTCGGCGTCCTGCTCGATTGAGCCCGATTCCCGCAAGTCGCTCAGCATCGGGCGTTTGTTGGTGCGGGATTCCACGCCGCGGCTGAGCTGGGAGAGGGCGATCACCGGTACGTTCAGTTCACGGGCCATTTGTTTCAGGCCACGGGTGATGCGTGACAGCTCCTGGACGCGGTTGTCTGGGCTGGATCCCTCCATCAGCTGCAGGTAGTCGATCACCACCAGGCCGAGTTCTTTGCCCTGTTCCGCCATCAGCCGCCGGCAGAGGGAGCGCATCTCCAGCACGCCGGAGTTGGGTTTGTCGTCGATGAAAAAAGGAAGCTGGCCGAGGGTGTTGATGCCCTGCCCCAGGAGAGGCCACTCTTCTTGTTGAAGACGGCCTGTGCGCAGGCGGCCGGCTTCAATGCCCACCTCCATTGACAGCAGTCTGTAGGTGAGCTGCTCTTTGCTCATCTCCAGAGAGAACACGCACACGGGAAGGTTGTGCAGTTGGGCCACGTTCTTGGCCAGGTTGAGCACAATCGAGGTTTTGCCCATGGCTGGGCGTCCCGCCACGATGATTAAATCGCTGCGCTGCAGGCCCTGGGTCATGGCATCCAGGTCGTAGAAGTTCACCGGGATCCCAGCCACCGAGGTGCCCAGGGAGCGGCTCTCGATTTCGTTGAAGGTGCTGGTGAGGATCTCGGCGGTGGGAGTCAGGCCCTTGGTGGGTTTCTCTTGGCTGATGGCGAAGATCGTTTGCTCTGCTTTATCGAGCACCTGCTCCATCGGCAGGCTCTGATCGAATCCCAGCTGGATCACTTCATTGCCGGAGCGGATCAACTGACGGCGGAGGAATTTGTCCATCACCAGGCGTGCCACCTGTTCGATGGATGCCGTGGAGGCGACCCGTTCCACCAGCTCCACCAGCCGGGCGCTTCCACCGACTTTCTCGAGGGACCCGGTGTCCGCCAGCCAGGCAGTCATGGCTGTGAGATCGGTGGGTTTGCCCTGGCTATGGAGCATCACTGCCGTGCGAAAGATCTCCCGGTGGGCATTGAGGTAGAAGGCCTCTGGTTGCAAGACATCCGCGACACGACCTATGGCGTCGGGATCCAGCAGGATTCCGCCTAGCACGGCCTCTTCGGCCTCCAGATTTTGGGGCGGAACCGAGTCGGGTAGGGCTTCGAAATTGGGCTCATCGCGCAGACGCCCTTTACCGAAGCCGCGCCGGCCCCCTTCGGCGGACTCGCCGCCGGGTTCAGAGAAGGGGGCGGTCACCATGGCGGTCGGCCAATCAAGAGCGAAAACCCACTCTGACGCACACAGCAGCAGGCGTCAGAGTGGGTTGTGACGGCCTCAGGACAAGGCCGAAGAAGAGTTTAGGTCAGTAGCTGACCACTTCCAGGTTGATTTCTGCGGTGACTTCGCTGTGCAGCTTCACCTGCACCTTGTAGTTCCCAGTGCGGTGGATGTCGGGAACGGCGATGTTGCGACGATCGACCTCCTTCTTGGTGGCCGCTTCAATGGCTTCGGCCACGTCGCCGTTGGTGACGGTGCCGAACAGCACATCGTCGTCACCGGTCTGCTTCTTGACGGTGAAGCGACCAATGGTGTCGAGGGCGGTGCGGAAGGCCACCGCCTCTTCCTTCAGAGCGGCTTGACGCTCGGCTTCCTTGGCGCGGCGGTGCTCCACCTGTTTCATCACTGCAGGGGTGACGGGCACGGCTTTGCCAAAGGGAAGCAGGAAGTTGCGGGCATAGCCGGGAGCCACTTCCACCAGGTCGCCATCCCGGCCGAGGCTGAGGACGTCCTCATTCAGAACGACTTGTACGCGCTTGGCCATGGGGAACGATCCTTACAGCGTCTATTGAGCATCTGGCAACTTTACGATGCGACCGGCAGGCGGATCTGGCTGGCCAGCCCCAGAGCTCGCATCAGGCGGATGTGCTGCCAGGTGAGGTCGATCTGACCGGGCTGGAGGCCATGGCGGGCTGAATGGGGAAAGGCGTGATGGTTGTTGTGCCAGCCCTCGCCGAAGGTGAGGGCCGCCACCCATTTGTTGTTGCGTGAGGCGTCGCCGCTGTCGTAGGCCACCGTGCCCCAGCAGTGGGTAGCGGAGTTCACTAGCCAGGTGACGTGATAGACGAACACCAGGCGTAGGGGAATGCCCCAGAGGACCATGGCCCACCCGCCGACTCCTGCGCTGATTCCCAACCAATGCAGCAACAGCCCAAGGGGCAGCTGCAGCAAAAGGAAATAGGTGTTGAGCCAGCGGTAATAGGGATCATTCACCAGGTCGCCGCTGAGTCGAGGCACGGCCTGCATGGCGGGAATGGGCTGGAACATCCAGCCCATATGGCTCCACCAAAAACCGCGATGACTGTTGTGGTGATCAGCATCCGTATCAGAAAACTTGTGATGGTGGCGGTGTAGACCCACCCAGTCGATTGGTCCGTGCTGGCAGCTGAGGGCGCCACAGGTCGCAAAAAAACGTTCCAACCATTTCGGAACGCGAAAGGAGCGGTGGGAAAAGAGCCTGTGATAGCCAATCGTGACCCCCAGGCAAGCAGTGATCCAATACAGAACCGCCAGGGCGCCAAAGGCGTGCCAGCTCCAGAACTGCGGCAGCAGTGCGAACACCGATAGGGCATGGATTGCGATCATGAATCCGATCGTTCCCCAGCGCTTGGCTGTGTCTGGCTTGACTGGCGTGTGCCCTTTGCGAGGCTGGTGCAGCAGGGCGGCAAGCCTCAAAGCCTCGTGCGAAGCTGAAGGCCTGCTCGGCGGAGAGGGCGCTGTGATTACGCTTGATGTCATTTCTGATCCGATTTCTCCCTCGAAACTATATCTGATAAGGATTCGTATCAAGTGACGACGTCTGGTGCTGATGGTGGGGCCAAGGGTTACCGGGACCGGCTCGCGGAGGGGCGTCGAGCCATGGCGCACCTGGTGCACGTCTGGCATGAGCGCAATGGCTGGTCCCACAAGGTGCTTCCGGCTTTGGCAGACGCTCTTGATCTCGGCCGTGTCCACAATTCCCAGATCTCCAACCTGCGCAACGGCAAACTTGCAGCGCCTGGGCCTGAGGTGTTTCTCGCCCTAGGTCAGGCCAATGCCGTGTTGTTGGCCGGTCTGGATCCGATTCGCGAGCGCTTGCAGGTGGTGCATCCCGAGTTGCTGCAGGTGCTGGTGGATGGCCACGCTCCCTTGGTCAATGGGGTGGGTCAGCCCCTGGGGGCTGGAGCGTTGTTCGAGATTTTTGTGGGTTTGGCACCGTTGCCACCCGGGTTTGACTGGCGCATCGACGCGGAGGAAGCGCCCGCGTTAAGTGCGGCCCTGGCCGATCAACTCTGCGACGGTCTCAGTTGGCGCTTCTGCCGTGAGGCGGTGATGGAGGCCTATCCGGTCAGGAAGAGTCAGCGCCGCGAGCGCTTTGCGGCGGTGATGGCCGGCATGCGTGATTACAGCGCTGAAGAGTTGGATGGCGAACTTTTGGACCTGTTCGCGGCCCATCAGGCGCTCGGTGGTTCGGGCCGCAATGGTGCTGAAGGGTTTCTGGCTCAACTCCGCATCCGTGCAAAGGCCCTGGGCGCAACACACGGAGGAGTTGCTCCCAGGGCTAACCCGTTGTTGGGCTCAAATGAGACTGGTCCTCAAGGGACGTAGCGGGCTTGGCGCACGCGGCGGGTCAGGCCCAAACGCTGCAAGAGTTGGATATGCATCCAGGTGATGTCGAATTCGAACCAACGCAAGCCATGGCGAGCACTGGCCGGATGGGCATGGTGGTTGTTGTGCCAGCCCTCACCGAAGGAGAGAACAGCCACCCACCAGCAGTTGCGCGATAGGTCTGGGCAATCGAAGTTTCGATATCCGAAGGCGTGGGTGGCGGAGTTGACCAGCCAAGTGACGTGATAGACGACCACCAGACGAAGGGGAATCGCCCACAGCACAAGGCCGACACCGCCTCCATGCACCTGGGCTGCATTGCCGTACCAATACAGGGCAAGCCCCAGGGGGATCTGCAGCAGCAGGAACCAGCGATCGAGCCACACATAGAAGGGGTCGCTCAGCAGGTCGCCGCCAAAACGTTCCTTGTGCTCGAGGGCAGGGATCTCGTGCAACATCCACTCGCTGTGGCTCCACCAAAGCCCCCGGCCGGCATCGTGATGGTCGTTGGGTTGGTCGGAGAATTTGTGATGGTGGCGATGCAGGGCCACCCAATCGATGGGCCCGCTCTGGCAGGCCAGCGTTCCCATTACAACGAGCACACGCTCCAGCCAGCGGGGCACCTCAAAGCTGCGATGCGCCACCAGGCGGTGCAGGCCCAGGGTCACTCCCAGCACGGTGGCCCAATAGAGAACCCCGAAAGCGACGAGGGCTTGCCAGCTCCAGAACTGCGGTAACAGGGACACCGTGGCCAGCACATGCATCGCCACCATGAAGGATGTGGTTCCCCCTTTCCATTTGCGTTGCTTGCGGGGTAAGGGGTCCCGGGGGGCCATCACTGCTGCGCGCATACGCAGTTCGCGTTCTGAAGCGATGGATGCCGGAGTGGTTGTGACCAAGGAGATCTCCACGAACCGAATCCGTCCGTTGCTGCGGTCACCCGGAGCTGCGAGGCGGTCGGCTGGAAAATTGAATGTAGGAGAGCGCTGCATGATGTAGCGAACAGCACGGATTTCTGGCGCCATTGATGGCTTCTGAGCAGAGCGATTCCCTGGAGGTGCAATCACGGGCCCGTGCGGTGGTCATGGCGGCGCGCGAGCGGCTTGCACCCCAGGCGGAGGCACGCACCACAGCGGTGACCGCGCGGTTGGAGCGCGTGCTGAACGCTTTTGCGGCCGAGCGCGTTGGTACGCAGCATTTCGCTTCTCTCACCGGGTATGGCCATGGGGATCAAGGCCGTGAGGTGCTGGATCGTGTCTTCGCTCGGGTTCTGGGTGCGGAAAAAGCAGCGGTGCGCCTTCAGTTCGTGAGCGGCACCCATGCCATTGCCGCAGCCCTGTTTGGTGTGCTCCGCCCCGGTGATCGAATGCTGTCGATCACCGGTCGTCCTTACGACACCCTGGAAGAAGTCATCGGTCTGCGCGGTGAAGGGCAGGGTTCTTTAACCGAATTCGGAGTGGCCTATGACGAATTGGCTCTGACCGCGTCCGGTGCGGTGGATGAGGAGGCGTTGGATGCGGCTCTGGCCCTTCCCCGCCGTTTGATTTTGATCCAGCGCAGTTGCGGCTACAGCTGGCGCCCATCCCTGTCGGTCGAAACGATCGGACGTCTCTGTGCGCGCATTCATGCCCGCCAACCCGGCTGCGTGTGCTTTGTCGACAACTGTTATGGGGAGTTGGTGGAGGAGCAGGAGCCCCCGGAGGTTGGGGCTGATCTGGTGGCCGGTTCTTTGATCAAGAACCTGGGTGGCACCATTGCCCCCAGTGGCGGTTATGTGGCGGGCCGGGCTGATTTGGTGGAGCAGGCCTGTTGCCGGCTCACGGCTCCAGGGATTGGCAGTGAAGGCGGCACCGGCTTTGATCTGCACCGTTTGTTGCTCCAGGGTCTGTTTTTGGCGCCGCAGATGGTGGCTGAATCCCTGATTGGCGCTGATTTGGTGGCTGAGACCTTTGCCAGCCTTGGCTTTGCTGTGCAGCCTCAGGCCTCGGATTCCCGCAGTGACTTGATCCAGGCGGTGCGGTTGGGTGATCCCGAGGCTCTCAAGGTGGTTTGCCGAGCCTTTCAGGCCTGTTCCCCGATCGGTTCTTATCTCGATCCCGTGCCGGCTACGATGCCTGGGTATGCCAGTGACCTGGTGATGGCCGGTGGCACTTTTATTGATGGCAGCACTAGTGAGTTCTCCGCTGATGCGCCTTTGCGTGAACCTTTCAATCTCTATGTGCAGGGTGGTACCCACCGCGCCCACGTGGAGTTGGCCCTCGTGCGGGCTCTGACCGCCTTGCATGCAGCAGGACTGGTGGATCTGCCCCACACTGTGTGAGGTTTTCGTCCGCTCCCGGCCCCATGGCCTTCGATTTCCCCGAGCAGTTCCGTTACGCCGACAGCCACGAGTACGCCCATGCCGAAGGTGAGTTGGTGCGCATTGGCTTGAGTGCCTTCGCGGTGGATCAACTTGGCGACATCGTTTTTGTCGACCTGCCTGAGGTCGGCAGCAGCCTCAGCCGTGGCAGCAGTTTCGGCACCGTCGAATCAGTGAAGGCCGTTGAGGAGATGTATGCCCCAGTGAGTGGGGAAGTGGTGGAGCGCAATGAATCCGTGCTCGCCAGCCCGGAGGAACTCCAGAACGACCCCCACGGCCAGGGATGGCTGCTGGCGGTGCGCCCTGCGGATGTGGCGCAGCTCCAGGAACTGATGGATGCCGGCACCTATGCCTCCAAGGTGGCTGCTGCCTAAGCAGTTTTCCTTAGAGTTCCCAGGCATTTGCGAGAGCGACTTGCCCCAGCTCGAACAGCGCCCACAGTCCGCTGAGACGGCCCTCAAGCTCTCGCCTTTTGTTCAGCGCCACATCGGTCCCAGTCAGACCGAACAGCAGCGCATGCTGAAGTCACTCGGCTTTGCTGATCTCGATGCATTTGTGCGGGCTGTGGTGCCCCCGGCCATCGTCGATGCCGACCCTCCGATTGAGGCCATGCCCCTGGGCTGCGGTGAAGCGGAAGCTTTGGCTGAATTGCGCCAGATCGGTTCCAACAACAAGGTGCGTCGCTCCCTGATTGGTCTGGGCTACTACGACACCGCAACGCCGGCGTTGATCAAACGCCATGTGCTGGAGAACCCTTCCTGGTACACCGCCTACACCCCTTATCAAGCGGAGATCGCCCAAGGCCGACTGGAGGCCTTGCTCAATTTTCAAACCCTGATCAGCGAACTGACAGGTCTGCCCATTGCCAATGCTTCCCTGCTGGATGAAGCCACAGCCTGTGCTGAGGCGATGGGCTTGAGCCTTTCGGTGTGCAAGCGCGCCGATGCCAAGCGGTTTCTGGTGGATGCGGCCGTCTTGCCGCAAACCCTCGCGGTTCTTCAGACCCGCGCTGAGCCCCTCGGTGTGGCGCTTGAGGTGGCAGAACCCAAGGCTTTCCGCTGGGGCGGCGATGTGTTCGGGGCCCTCTTGCAGTTGCCTGGCCGCTGCGGTCGCCTCTGGGACCCCTCGGATGTGATCGAGCAAGCCCATGCCCATGGAGCCCTGGCCACGGTGGCGATTGATCCCTTGGCCCAGGTGTTGTTGGCGCCGGTCGGCGGCTTGGGAGCCGATATCGCGGTGGGCAGTGCCCAGCGCTTCGGCGTGCCCATGGCCGGGGGTGGTCCCCATGCTGCCTTTTTTGCCACTCGTGATGCTTTCAAGCGTCAAGTTCCGGGTCGGATTGTGGGTCAGTCTCGGGATGCGGAAGGGCGTCCTGCTTTGCGACTGGCCTTGCAAACGCGGGAGCAACACATCCGGCGTGACAAGGCCACGAGCAATATCTGCACGGCCCAGGTGTTGTTGGCGGTCATGGCGTCGTTCTACGCCGTGCATCACGGACCGGAGGGTCTTGAGGCCATCGCGTGCCGGATGGTGGGGCTGAGGCAACGCCTGGCAGAGGGTTTGGAGCAGCTGGGCTATTCCCTCCCTGATCAGTGCCGTTTCGATGGGATGGACGTCTACTGCGCTCAGGCCCCTGTTGTCCATCGCTTGGCCGCTGAGCAGGGCTTCAACTTGCGGGTGCTGCCCGATGGTGCTGCGCTGGAGAGGGCCCAAGGCTTTGGCATCAGCCTGGATGAGTGCAGTGATGCCGACGAGGTGGAAGCCCTTTTGGCGTTATTGGCGAAGGCGGTTGGTGCAGCTCCGCTCCCGGCTCCCATCCCCTTGGAGGGGCTGACCCTTAGCTCTGAGGTTCTGCGCCGGTTGCTTCCCGGGGTTCCCTTGCGTGAAGGCCCTTGGCTTCAGCAGCCCGTATTCCATGCCTATCGCAGTGAAACCGAGCTGCTGCGCTACATCCAGCGGCTGGTGAGTCGCGATCTCTCTCTGGTGCACAGCATGATTCCCCTGGGCAGTTGCACCATGAAGCTCAATGCCGCCGCGGAGTTGGCTCCGGTGAGCTGGCACGGTTTCGCAGCCCTGCATCCCTTTGCCCCGCCGGAGCAGTTGGCTGGCTTGCGTCAGATGGTGGGCGACCTGGAAACCTGGCTGGCAGCACTCACCGGTTTTGCGGGTGTGTCGCTACAACCGAATGCTGGCTCCCAAGGGGAGTACGCCGGATTGTTGGTGATCCGCGCTTGGCATCAATCCCGCGCTGAGGGGCATCGGGACGTGTGCCTGATTCCAACCAGTGCCCATGGCACCAATCCCGCCAGTGCGGTGATGGCAGGCATGCGGGTTGTGCCAGTGGCCTGCGATGACCAGGGCAATGTTGATCTCAGCGATCTGCGAGCCAAGGCTGCGCAGCACAGCGATCGCCTCGCCGCCTTGATGGTCACCTATCCCTCCACCCATGGGGTGTTTGAGCCGGGGATTCGTGAGATCTGTGATCTCGTGCACGCCCATGGCGGTCAGGTGTATCTCGACGGTGCCAACCTCAACGCGCAGGTGGGCTTGTGCCGGCCAGGTGCCTATGGCGCCGATGTGTGCCATCTCAACCTGCACAAAACCTTCTGTATTCCCCATGGCGGCGGTGGCCCCGGGGTGGGCCCGATTGGTGTGGCGTCCCATCTGCTGCCTTTTCTGCCTGGCCATCCGCTCGCGGCCTGTGGAGGAGAACAAGGGATCACGGCTGTTTCAGCAGCGCCCTGGGGGAGTGCAGGCATCCTGCCGATCAGTTGGATGTATCTGCGGCTGATGGGCCCCTATGGATTACGCAAAGCCACGGCTGTGGCATTGCTGTCGGCCAATTACATGGCTCGCCGTCTGGACGCCCATTTCCCCGTGCTGTTTCGAGGTGAAGGGGGGTTGGTGGCCCATGAATGCATTCTCGATCTCCGTGGGTTGAAACGCACCACGGCGGTGGAGGTGGAGGACATCGCCAAGCGATTGATGGATTACGGGTTCCATGCTCCAACCGTCAGCTGGCCTGTGGCTGGAACGGTGATGGTGGAGCCCACAGAAAGCGAAAGTTTGGCCGAACTGGATCGTTTTTGTGACGCGATGATCGCCATTCGGGCTGAAGCGGCAGCGATTGAATCCGGTGTGATTGATCCTCAGAACAATCCTCTGAAGAGGGCACCCCACACCCTTGCCGCTGTCACAGCTGATCACTGGGATCGCCCCTATAGCCGTGAACAAGCGGCATTTCCCCTTCCTGGCCAGCGGGAAGCGAAGTTCTGGCCCCATGTTGCGCGAATTGATAACGCCTATGGCGATCGCAATTTGGTTTGTACCTGCCCATCGGTGGCCGAGCTGGCAGAGGCCGAGTCAGCGGGCTAAATTTTTACCGAAACCGAAAAAATACCTTTCGGTTTCTTCTGCAGAACGAAAAGTGTTTCCACACTGTTCGGCATCTGCTTCATCGCAGGGGGGACATGACCACCAAATCCAACACGCCGGCGTTGCCCGACTGCCTGGAGTCCGCACTGGAGCGGGGGCATACCCTGCGCATGGAGGGCACCAATGTCGTGCGCGTCCCCTTTGGTGTGCGCCAAGCGCGCCGCCAGCGTCCGAATCGGCCCGAGCGCTGGGCCACTCTTGTGATTCCTTTTCAGGCGCAGGGCTCGCCGACGCCTCCGCCTCAAGCTGCCTGATTGGGCTCAGGCCTCCATTGCATCTGATTGGGCTCAGGCGACCCCAAGCAGATGGTCTTCCTGGGAGAGTTTCCAGTCGACCAGGGCCTTCACATCCTCTAGCGAGCAGGTGGGTGTGCGAAATGGCAACACGGTCATGGGGCTGCGTTCTGGCCGCACGTTCCAGGTGCGGTTGGCTTCTTCAAACAGCACAAAGCCGCGATAGCGAATCGTTCGTGCAGCAATCTCAGATCCCATCGTGGTGAGCGGGTCTCCTTCACCTCGCCATTTCAGAGCACAAGATCTGGTGTGGGGGTGACTTTCGCAAACTCTTTGGGATCACCGTTACGGAGAGCAAAAAAGCGCGCAGCCACCCCTCCAGGGCAGTGCATTCAGGCTTTTTTGCAGTGTTGCTCACTACAGATTTCACGATTTTTGATGATTGCAGTGTTCGCCATGGCACACCACCACTGGTGTGCCATGGCCTACTTGCTGATTAGGCCAGGCCGAACAGCAGCAGATCGCACGATTCGCTGTGGCTCAGCAGCTCGCCAAATTCAGATCGGGCATCGAAACCAAGTCCGTCACCACGCTGAAGTGGGATGGTGTGGAAGGTTGTTGCTTGGGCTGTGGGGGCAATGTGCTCCAGTTGGCCATTGATCACTTGGAGCCATCCCAACTGCGGGAAGTTTGCTGGTAACTGCAGGGATTGCCCAGGCTGGGGACGGGCTCTCCAGAGCTGCACCGGCCTCGCAATCGCCATCACGTCCGTTTGATCCGGTGCAATCAGTGGTGTCCAGGTGTGTCCGCAGGGCGCATGCCGCTGGTCGTAGCTCGGTGCCAGGTTGCCTGCGCTGGGTTCGATCCAGATCTGGAGCAGACGGCAGGGGGTACTCCCTTCATTGATTTCGCTGTGCACGATGCCCGTACCTGCGGTCATGCGTTGCACATCGCCGGCGCGGAGCACACCGCTGTTGCCCATGGAGTCGCGGTGGTTGATCTGACCTTCCACCATCACCGTGATGATTTCCATGTCCTGGTGCGGGTGCATGCCAAAGCCTTCCCCGGCGGCAATCACGTCGTCGTTGATCACCCGCAGGGGGCCGTAGCCCATCCAGTTCGGATCGTGATGGCCTGCAAACGAAAAACTGTGCCAGGAGTCCAGCCAGCCGCGCTGGCTGTGGAAGCGATCACCGGCGGCACGCAACCGCAGTGATGGGATGGTGGAGGGAGCCTGAGTCATGGATGAGACAAGAGGTTGTTGGGTTGGATCAGGCTGAAAGCTGAAGCGGCTCCATCTGCAGGAGACGCTCGATCAGGTCTTGAATGCTGGTGTCGTCGGCTGGCTTGGCATGGTTGCTGAGCAACTGCCGGCCCACCACCTGGGCGCCGAGGTGTGTGAGGAGAATTCTCAGTGACAGCAGCAGTTCCATGCCTCCTCCTCCCGAAAAGGTGGCCATGGCCACGGGCCTGCCGTTGAACAGATGGCGAAAGTCTTCGCCTTGCACCGATAACCAGGCGATGGCGTTGGTGAGTGAGGGTGGAATTGATCCGTTGTATTCCGGTGCGCAGATCACCCAGCGGGGGGAAGCCATCAGTTGTGCCTGGAGGGGCATGACCTCCTGAGGTGTGCCCAGATCCTGTGCACGGGGGGTGAACAAAGGCAGATCGAGCGTTGTGAGATCGAGCACCTCTGCACGGTTGCCCTTGGCTTGGGCCTGCGCCGCGAAGCGTTGGGCCAGTTTGAGGTTTTCCCCGTTGCTGGCGGTGATCACCAGCAGATCCGGAGCAGGGGTCGTCATGGGTGGGGCCCGTGCAGAAGCAGCTGCTGAGTCTGCACGGGCCCGTGCTGCTCAGGCGGCCTTCAGCTCCGCTTCCCGGTAGGGAACAAAGCTGGCCTTGTGGGCGCCGCAGATCGGGCAGCTCCAGTCGTGGGGAATCGCCTCAAACGGTGTGCCTGGGGCAATACCGGAGTCGGGGTCCCCTTCCTCGGGGTCGTAGATCATCGAGCACACCTTGCAGATCCACTTGCCTGGAGCGGGCTCAGAGGCTTCACCGGCTCTGCCCTTGCCCTGCAGAGCCTCAAGGGCCACGCCATAACGTTCGGCATGGTGTCGCTCGATCGGCGCCAGCAGGCCAAAGTTTCTGGCGGCGGAGCGGAAGATGCCGGCGTGCTCCTCAGATTCATCGATCTGGTCGATGAATTCTGCTTCAGCGTCACCATCGCGATCGCTGCGCGCCTGGGCTGCGAACTCCGGATACATGGTGGTGAATTCGTAGGTTTCACCCTCGATCGCCAGCTCCAGGCAGCGGCTGAGCAGGGCCTGTTTGTCGGCCACGCTGAGGCTGGCGGGATCGCTCACCACCAGTTCGGGGTGGAGCAGCCGGAAATGGGCGAAGGCGTGCTCAGTTTCCTGGTTGGCGGTGTCGCGGAAGAGCTTGGCGAGTTCGCGGTGGCCCAGCTGCTTGGCGAGCTCAGCAAAAAAAGGTATTTGCGGTTGGCCATGCTCTCGCCACCAAACGCGGCTTCGAGGTTGGCGCGGGTTGAGGGCTTGGAGAGATCCATGGCGGCATCACGTCACTGGATTCATGCTAACCCAAACTCGTAATGAGTATGAGTTATCTCCGAGTGTTGGTGTCTCGCTCAGTAATTGGCTCCGCTGCGGCGGCGATGAACGGCTGTGGTTCCTTCGCCATCCACGAGGCCGCCATGGCTCACTTCCGCGTAGATCAGCCAGTGGTCGCCGCACTCCATCCGTTGCTTCACTTCGCCATCCATCCAGGCCAAGGCCTCTGGCAGCAGGGGCTGGCCATTGGGGCTGGAGTCGACTTCCAGGCCCGCAAAGCGGTCGGCTCCAGGGGCGAAAGGCTGAAGGAACTGTTTCATTGGTCCTGTTTCACGTCCTTCCGCCAGCACGTTGAGGGCGAAGCGGTCGCCTTTGTGCAGCAGAGCTTCCACGGCACGATCCTTGGCGACAGCCACGGTCAGTCCCGGTGGGCTGAAGCTGGCCTGGCTGACCCAGCTCGCCACCATCGCCCCTGTCTGGGCGCTTTCACCCTGGCCTTTGCGCGCAGTGAGCACGCAGAGTGATCCCACCACGCGGCCCAGGGCCAACACGGCCGGATCACTGCGGCTTTCGCTCAGTCCACCTGCGCTGCGGCGTTGATGTTTGCGCTGCTCCTGTTGGAGATCACGGGCAAATCGGGTTCCGGTTTCCTCCAGGGTGCGCACCGTGGAGGCATCAGGACTGAACTTGATGCGAATCGGTTCGAAGCCGAAGCTGAAGCCGCCATCGCGCAGCTTGCTTTCCAGCAGGTCGAGGGCTTCGCCGCTCCATCCAAAGCTGCCGAACACGCCCACAGGCTTGCTGCGATCCCCTTCCGCCAGCACCGTTCCCAGCGCTGACACGATTGGGGTGGGGGCATGGCCGCCGAGAGTGGGTGAGCCGATCAGGATCGCGTCCGCAGAGCGGATGGTGGACACCAGTTCATCGGCAGGCGTGAATTCACAGTTGAGGCTGGTGACTCGCACTCCCGTGCGGCTGACGCCGCGGGCCAGGGCGTCGGCGATGGCGGCGGTGTTGCCGTAGGCGCTGGCAAACAACAGGGCCACATTCAGCGCGGCTTTCTGATGGCTTTCGCCCCAGCGGCGGTAATCGCTGAGCAGACTGCGCCAGCTGGCTTCGATGGCAGGGCCGTGGCCAGGCGCGATCGTGCGGATGTCGAGTGCTTCAAGCCGCTCCACCACCACATCAACCTGGGCCGACATTGGCGCCATGAGCGAGTCGTAAAAGTGCCGGCGTTCTTCTTCGGTGGCGTTTCGGCTGGATTCGGCCCAGTCCGGTGTGCATACGTGAGCTGAGAAGAGCTTGTCGCTCATCAGCAGTCCGTCACGCTCCTCAAAAGCGAGCAGACCGCCCGGCCAGCGGGGTGTGGGGGCAGGCAGCAGCTGCAGGGTGTGGCCATGGCTGAGGGGCAGGGTCTGCTCGTGACGGATCACTTGCAGGGCTGGCAGGGCTGGCAAGGGTGGCCTGTTGTCGGGCTCACCTGGCGGGAGCGGTTTGCGTTGCAGCCACAGTTCCCGCACCAATTTGGCGCCGGGGTTGGAGCAGACCAGCGTCAGCTGGGGAAAGGTTTCGGCGAGGCTGCGCAGCAACGCCACCCGGTTGGGGTTGACGTGGCCGACTACCACCAGAAGCTCCTTGCAATCCTTGGGCAGGGCCGTGGCCAGAGCGGGCAGGAACACGTCGGCATAAGCCGCACCCGGGGGGTGCACCAGCACCGCAGGGCAGGCTTTCCCTGCGGGATCTGAACCAGCTGAGAACAGAAAGGCGTTGGCGGTGCTGCCCCGCTCCAGGGCGTATTCCAGTTCAAAGCGCAGCCTTTGGGGGCTGAGGCCCCGCAGGCTGATCAGCCCTTCGCTCACCGGAAGGGTGATCACCTGACGTTCGCCTGCGGCCCGGCT
>JAYKIX010000168.1:0-3794 GCA_035286005.1 Synechococcus sp.
ACGTCAGTGGCGCCGCCTGAGAGGGTGCGGGTGAGATCACAAAGAACTCCATCCCCGGCGACGACCTTGGGCGGTTTCGCTTGCGCGGCTGGGGTGAGTCCGAAGGCAACGAGAGCCCCAAGGAGCGAATTGAGGTAAGGGGAAAGCCGGCCCATGCAGGAACGCGTTCACGCGATGCGTGAAATGATAACCGTTATCAGCCGTTGGCGTCTTTTTTTGTTGCTCAGGGCTCTGTGGGTGTCAGCATCCATCAAGTCAGCTTCAACTATGTACCGATTCGCGAATGCGTGGGCGATTTTTCAGGGACTGCTTCTGGAATCACTTCCATTCCTTTTATTAGGAGTGGCGATTGCTGCTCTTGCCCGCTGGTTGGTACCCCAGGCCGCATGGGTGCGACGTTTGCCAAGGAATCCCCTTTTGGCCCCTGTGGTGGGTGCCTTGTTGGGCTTTGCTCTGCCTGCCTGTGAGTGCGGCAACGTGCCAGTGGCCCGGCGGCTGCTGGCCAGCGGGGCGCCTTTGGGTACGGGCTTTGGATTCTTGTTTGCTGCACCGGTGCTGAATCCGATTGTTTTGGCCAGTACGTGGGCGGCCTTCCCCGACCAGCCCTGGTTGCTCTTGGCGCGACCGCTGGGGGCTTTCCTGATTGCACTGGCTCTCAGTGCGCTGTTGGGTTTGTTGGGAGAGCGGGCTTTGTTGGCGCCTGCTCTGCTGGAGGAGCGTCGCTTGAGTCAACCGCTTTCGGAGGTTGGGCTTTTGGAGCGGGGAAGCGGGGTGTTGGGGGTGCCCGCCGCACCATTGCCTGCTCCAGGCCCGGAGTCGAAGCTCTCTCTGGCGGAGGTGCTGCATCACAGCAGCAGGGAATTCGTGAGCCTGCTGGTGCTGTTGGTGCTCGGTTGTGCCCTGGCCGCTGCCGTGCAGGCCTGGCTGCCCAGGGCCTGGTTGCTGGCGGTGGGATCGGCTCCAACGTTGTCGGTGCTGGCTTTGATGCTGCTGGCGTTGGTGGTGTCGGTGTGCTCCAGCGTGGATGCCTTCTTGGCATTGGGCTTTGCGGCTCAAGTCACCCCTGGAGCCTTGCTGGCGTTTCTGCTGCTGGGCCCCGTGGTCGACCTCAAGCTGGCCGGCCTGTTCACAGTGCTGCTTCGTCCGAAAGCCATTGCTGTCACTGCGGTCGCTGCTTCCTTGTTGGTGCTGTTGATCGGTCAGTGGGTCAACCTTGTGCAGTTATGAAATCGATGTCTCTGAGCCGTGCATGGTTGGTGCTTCGTCTCCCACTGCAACTGGTGTTGTGGGGATGGGTGATGGTGTGGAGCACCTGGTCGGGGCGTCTCGACCTGTTGTTGCGTGCGGTCTATCACCCCGTTGTGGGCGTCGGCGGTGCCTTGCTGATGGTGCTGGGGGTTTTGCAGCTCAGACTCGCCTGGCGCGATCGAGCCAGCCATCGCCTGATTTTGCAGCCACTCCCCAGGGGTTGGCTGTTGAGTGTGGTGATGGCGTTAGTTGTGCTGGCTCTGCCACCTCAACCATCATTCAGCGATCTGGCCGGCAGCCGCCCATCGAGCCTTCCGGAGGCACCTCGGCTCACATTTGTATCGCCTCCCGAGCAGCGCACGCTCACCGAGTGGGTGCGCCTGTTGCGCACCCAACCCGACCCGTCGCTGCATGAAGGCGCTCCGCTGTCGATCACTGGATTTGTGTTTCAGCCCTCGGAGGGGCCTCCGCAATTGGCGCGTTTGATGGTGCGGTGTTGTTTGGCTGATGCCACGCCCACAGGATTGCCAGTTCAGTGGCGAGAGGCGGATCGCTACAAGCCTGATACCTGGTTGCGCATTCGCGGAAAGATGGCGGTGGACCAGGTTGATGGCGTTCCCAGGAACGTCGTCAAGCCAAGTGAGGTAACGGTGATTCCCCGGCCTGAGAGGCCGCTGGAGCCATGACGAAGCGCCGTTCTGTGGCCTTGCCGCGCCCACTTCTACTGGCCCTTGCTGGACTCACGGCCCTGGTTCTGGTGCAACAACAGCTCTTGCTGAGGCGTGCACCGCGCCTGCGCTGGCTGGCTGTACAGCCGCTGCGCTCTGGTGCTGCTGCTCTTGATGTGCGTTTCACTCGCCCGATGCTTGCGTCGTCGGTGACGGACTCCAGCCAACTCCATCCGACGCTTGCCCATCGTTGGTTCGGGGAGAATGACGCATGGCGATTGCTCATTGATCGATCCGAGCAGAGCCTCTTCCCTCTGCAGCTCGATTTGGCTGGACGGGACCTTCGTGGATTGGCCTTTAAGACCAGTCGTTTTTATTGGGATCCAAGCCCAACGCTCGTGGCCGTGACCCAACTGGAAGACGGGCAGCAGCAGTTGCAGATGTTGCGGCGTGATGGCAAGTGGACATCCCTAACGCCCAAGTTGCCCAGCATTTTCCAGATCGAGGCCTTAGGCAATGGGCAGGGCGTTGCTTTTGTGGCGGCCGATGAGAAGGGCGATCAGTTCGTGGCGATGCGTCATTTGATCCCTCGCTCTCTGGGTCGCAAGCGTGCGGATGTGGGGAGTCCGGTCGTTGGCCGAATGGAAGCCCTAACAGGACGAGGACAGATCTTTGGCCATGTGAGCAGCAATTTGAAGGGAGATCTGTTGGTTCAGTCCGGCCGCATGGAGCCGGGTAGTGATCAGTTGTGGGTGCGCACGGCAACGGGTCAGAAACGTGATCTGGAGATCCAGCGATCTGGTCCGATACGGCTTCTTCCCGACGGCACAGGCCTGGTTGTTCCCGGTTACGACGGATTGTCACTGCAGGCCAGTGATGACTCAAGCCCTCAGGCGGAACGGAAACAAACCCTGCCTGGTCGCCGGGATCTGAGGGCTTTCTGCTCAGGCTCGGGCAGAGCCCTCTTGGTGCGGCATTGGCCTGATTACCGGCGCTCGGTTGAGCTGGTCATTCCCGGTTTGGCTCCCCGTCAGATTTGGCTTGGTGAAGCGGCTGTGATGGCTGTGGCTTGCGACAACCGAGGCGAGCGCCTCTGGGTTGTGCTCCGTGATGGTGAAGGGGAGCTGCAAGACACAGTCCTGCAATTCGATCGGGATGGAACTGTTCAGAACCGGCGCAGCCTGAAGCCATGGCGGTTGGCACCCGATTCCGGTTTGGATTTCGATCCAGTGAGTGATCAGCTGCTGCTGACGGTGAGTCGTACGTACCGAGGTCCGCGGCGTTTGGCCTGGCTCCCTTCCGCTTCCCTCGCCATACGGGTGGATCAGACCCGTGTCGTCACCCAAGCCGCTTGGCTTCCTGCGGCAGGTCGCATCGATCGCTTCTAATCACCGCTTGCTTTTAAGGTCAGGGAAATTGTGGGCCTGATTGTGGCTTTCACCGTGCCCGTGGTGTGGCAGTTTTTCAGCCCAACGATGATGATTTTGGTGATCTCAGCAAGCGCCCGAAATGATCGCTCGCAGCCGCTGCTGGTTCGGACTTGAGTGATGGCGATGTTTCTGGTCACCGGTGCGAACCGGGGAATTGGTCTGGAGTATTGCCGCCAGTTGCAGGGCAGAGGGGATCAGGTGATCGCGGTCTGCCGTGAAGCATCGGTGGAGCTCGAATCCCTGGGGGTTCGCATCGAAGCGGGTGTGGAGCTCACCGACCCTGCAGCCATCGATTCTCTGGTGAGGCGGCTGGAGGGGGTGACCCTGGATGGGGTGATCCTCAATGCCGGATTGCTGCAGTCGATGGGGTTGGAGGATCTCGACCCGGATGGCATCCGGCGCCAGTTTGAGGTGAATGCCCTGGCTCCGCTGTTGCTGGCGCGAGCCC
>JAYKIX010000169.1:0-6650 GCA_035286005.1 Synechococcus sp.
ATGACACAGAACTGGAACATCGTCGTAACGCTTGGGTGCCAGCAGCGCCAAAGTACCGCACGGGCATTCTTGGCAAATATGCGCGCCTGGTGTCCAGCTCCAGCCGTGGCGCCACCACGGACATTGCGGACTGAGCTCACACGCAAAGACTCAGCCGCAGAGCAACGCCCGCAGTCGGCGGGTGAGTGCTTCGAGCGGGGCGGCATCCTGGGGCGCCGTGCAGCGCTGCCCTGAGTTGCCGTCCATCCACACCGGATGCTGACCCTGCCACAGCAAAGGGCGGTCGGGTTGATCCCACCAGCCCAGCATGAGGTTGAGATCGTCACCACTGCGATACATCTCGAGCTCCAAATCCTGGTGCGGCAAACGCGCCCCGACTGGATCACGACATTCCAAGCGCATCCTCAGATCATCTCCACGCTCCAACAGATCCGATAACGCAATCGGC
Source organism: Synechococcus sp. (assembly GCA_035286005.1). GTDB lineage: Bacteria > Cyanobacteriota > Cyanobacteriia > PCC-6307 > Cyanobiaceae > Synechococcus_C. The sequence continues at coordinate 449 of JAYKIX010000169.1, forward strand.
TGATCGAGATGATCGTCGTCTAACAGAACAACAGCGTGTCGTAAGGGCTTACGGCACAGATCAGCTGCCGCTGCGATCAGTCCAGCCAAACCGGAACTGGACGGGTCGTCGGGATCTCGATGTAACTCCATGAGCACGTTAGAACGCCTCAATCGAACGCAGCAACAGGCGGATGGGGCCGGGCCTGAATCCAGCGTTCGCCGAACCGCCCTCATCGAAGCGGGAATGGAGCAGCTGCAGCCTGGTCACAGAGGCTGGATTGAAGCGAACAGGCAGGGTGACTGGGTTGGCCCGAACCACAGGTTGCAGATCGGCGAAACGAACATCCACCACAGTGGTGCCCTCGGCCTGGGTGGGGATCGGGGCCACCCAACGCAGGCCGCCTGGAATCAATTCGGTCAGCCCAAACACCCCGTCGCTGCAGGCCACCGCCAGTTTCAGGGTGCGACCTCCGCCATCAACGCGGAGACGCAGGCCTTGGAATCCAACGAGGTTGAGCGGAGGACGGAAGTCCGGTGACCGACAACTGACAAAGCCACCACCTTCGGCCACCACCTCGCCTTCAAACACCAGACCTTCGGAGGTTGGGTGGCAACCCGCCCGGCTGCGACCGCCCATGATCGTGTCATTCAGACTCGTCCATTCAGCAAAGGTCTGCGGCGACGCAACCACCTGCACCGACTTTGGGGGCGGCGTGGGAGGAACAGACACGATGGAGACCAGGAAAGACCCTCATCTTGCCGCCTTGCCACAAGCGATGGGATCCATCATCGACAGGTCAGCCCAGCCCCTGACAGGCGGCCTCATCAGCCAGAATCAGAACTGGTGAACTGGGCCGAACCAGCTTCGCAGGGGTCCGTTCTGGAGATTCAATCGGATCAAGCAGTCGACTCAACGCCTGATGCTTGCCCTCACCACTGACCAAAAACACCACCTGCCTGGCAGCGGATAGAACGGGAGCTGTGAGGGTGATGCGATCGAGGCCCTTACCCCGCCCGATAGTGGTCCAGCGGTCCTGCACCAAAGGGGCCTCCGTGCCTGGGAACAACGAAGCCGTATGGCCATCATCACCAAGGCCGAGCAGCATCAGGTCGAACACGGGCGGAGACCCTGGGCACAGAGCTTGAACCACTTCAGCAAACGCATCAGCACTGGCTTCAGGGGTTCCCAATTGAACGGTTGGCACCGGATGGAAACGGGCCTGCGCACCGGGTGAGCCATGAGCAAGCAACGTTGTTCGCAACATCAGGGCATTGCTGGAAGGATCCTGAGCATCAACCCAACGCTCATCACCGAGCACCACATCAACTCGATCCCAGGGGAGATGCTGCTGTGCCAGCAACGTGTAAGCCTTGCCAGGGGTGGAACCACCAGAGAGAGCAATCTGAGCCCGATCGCGTTGATCAAGGGCCAGATCGATGGCCGTGGCAATAGATTCCGCAGCACGCTTCGCGAGGTCCTGCGGATCCTTGGCACGAACGAGCTGATAGGTGCTGGTCATCGGATTCCCTCAATCAAGCCATTCGGTATGGAAATTGCCCGGCTGATCGATGCGCTCGTAGGTGTGAGAGCCAAAACAGTCGCGCATGGCCTGAACAAGATTCTGGGGCAGTCGACCACTGCGGTAACTATTGATGTAATCAAGCGTGCTGCTCAGACAGGGCACGGGAATCCCTGATTCAGCTGCACCGGCGACCACCTTGGCCAGGCCGGGGAGGCGTCGATTCACCTGCTCAGCGAACCAGGGATCGATCAGAAGATTGGGGAGTTGGGGATCAGTGTTGAACGCATCCTGAATGCGCTTAAGCAGGCGGGCTCGGATGATGCAACCGCCCTTCCAAATCTGGGCGATGGCTGGCATGTGCAGGTTGTAGTTGTGCTCGGCTGACGCGATGCGGAGCAACTCCATGCCCTGGGCATAGCTGGCCATACAAGCCAACACCATGGCGTCCATTAAAGGAGCCATGCCATCAGCAGGGGTGCCCAGGTCGAAGGACTTGATCCCAGGGCCTTTGAGAATGGATTCAGCCTTGAGGCGCTGATCCTTCATGGAGCTCATCACCCGGCCATTGAGGGAGGCGTAAATGGTGGGTACCGAGGCACCCATTTGCAAAGCGCTCACCACGGTCCATAAACCGGTGCCTTTCTGGCCGGCCTTGTCCTGGATTTTCTCCACAAGATCACCAGCATCCACAGGGTCCTTGGTGCGAAGGCAAACTTCAGTGATTTCCACCAGGTAGGACGACAACTCTTCGGTGCTGTTCCAGTGCTTGAAGACATCGGCCATCTGGGTGCCGTTCATCCCAGCAACCCGCTTCATCAGGTCATAACCCTCGGCAAGGATCTGCTCAATTCCGTATTCGATGCCGTTATGAACGGTTTTCACGAAATGACCTGAGCCACCAGGACCGATGTAGGTGACACAGGGGCCATCCTCAACCTGTGCGGCCATCTTGGTGACCAGGCTTTCAATCGCGTCGTAGGAGGCCTTCGTACCTCCCGGCATCATGCTCGGACCCTCCAGGGCACCTTTGGCCCCTCCGGAAACACCCATGCCGATGAAGCCGAAGCTCTTGCTTTCCAGCTCAGCAACGCGGCGCTCGGTGTCGCGGTATTCGGAATTGCCGCCATCAATCAACAGGTCCCCTTCTTCGAGGAAGGGGGAGATGTCCTGAATGACCGCATCCACTGGAGCGCCCGCCTTGACCATCATCAGGATGCGACGTGGGCGCTGCAACTTGCCAACGAAATCCTGGAGATCGGTAGCCCCCTGGATGTCTTTACCCGCACCACGACCTGCGAGAAACTCCTCAGTTTTCGCGTAGGTGCGGTTGTAAACAACGCTGGAGAAACCGTTGCTTTCAGCATTGAGGACGAGGTTCTCGCCCATCACGCCGAGACCGATCAGGCCGAAATGCGCCTTGGACATCGTCTGAGAAGGATTGCAGTGGGTTCAGTGTGACCAGTGCCCCGGAAATCGGGAGACCGAAAACACCGTCTGTCAGAAAGCGGAAACGACGGAGAGATCAGATCACCATGCCGTCAGCGATGGTGGCGTTCTTGCAAACCACAATAATTCCGTTGCGGATGTAGAAACCGTGTTCTGGACGGTCCGCTTCTTCCACATTGTCTTTATTGACAATGGTCACATTGCGACCGATCCGCGTGTTCTTATCAAGGATGGCGCGCTTCACGGTTGACCCCTCTCCAACACCGAGAGCAATGCCTCCATTACGACGCAGCTCCTCCCGCTCCGTGGAGGATTCAAAGAAGTCGGATCCCATGAGCAAGGAATCCTGAAGTACCACGTTGTTCTCCACGCGGCTACGAACACCGAGAACGCAGTGGTTAATGCTGCAAGACTTCAAAATTGAACCCTCACCGATGATGGAATTGGTGACCTGTGCGTCACCAACCTTGCTCGGCGGCAAATAGCGGGGACGGGTGTAGATCGGAAAATCTTCGTCGTAGAAACTGAAGGGGGGGTTGGGTTGCTGAGTCAGAGCAAGGTTGGCTTCGTAAAAGGCACCGATGGTCCCGATGTCCTCCCAGTAATCATCAAAGACGTAACTCTTAAGGCTCATTCCCTTTGAAAGGGCTTCAGGGATCACTTCCTTGCCAAAATCCTTGTAAGTGGGATGATCATTCAGAAGGCCAAACAAAGCCTTTCGGCTGAACACATAAATGCCCATTGAAGCCAGGTATGGCTTGGCTTGGGCCGACTCTGGGGAAAGACCGAACCGAGATGTGTCAACAGCCATTTCCTTAAGGGCGTCGCCCTTGGGCTTCTCACGGAATTCCTGAATGGTGCCGTGCTCGTCAGTGCGCATCAGACCGAAGGCTTCAGCTTGCTGAGGATCCACCGGTAAAGCAGCAACGGTGAGATCTGCGCCTGACTGACGATGGTGCTCCACAAACAGGCTGTAGTCCATCCGGTAGAGCTGATCACCGGACAGGATCAGATATTCATCAACATCCCATTCCTGGAAGAGCCACTGATACTTGCGCACAGCGTCGGCAGTGCCTTCAAACCAGGAGGGACTTTCAGGTGTCTGCTGAGCAGCGAGAACCTCGACAAAACCCTGCCCGAAGCCTGCACTGAGGTCATAGGTCTGGGACAGGTGGCGATTGAGTGAAGCGCTGTTGAACTGCGTCAACACATACATCTTGTTGATGCTGGAGTTGATGCAGTTACTAATTGGAATATCAATCAGTCGATACTTTCCAGCCAGGGGAACAGCGGGTTTGGCCCTCATCTTGGTGAGTGGATACAAGCGCGTACCCGCACCTCCGCCAAGAATGATTGCCAGAACGCGCTTCATGCCTAACCCTTGTCACTGAAGACGGAGGCAAACCTAACGGACTTTTCGCAGGAAAAACCGACCCCCTGCGCAGATCAGCCAAGACCGTCAAGTCTCATCCCAAGACAAGTCAAGCATCCTGCCTGAAGAAGCGATCTCAGCTGAGAGAGGAGTCGTCGGTGAGGTCGAAAACACGCTCAAAAACCCTTAAGGCGTCCTGGCGCTCAGCGCGAGGCTGGGGGCTGCGCAGCTGGGTGACAGGCGTGTGCAGGATCTTGTTGAGGATGCCTTTGGTTAGCGCCTCCACCACCTTCCGTTCACGGGCAGAAAAATCCGGCCCCATGCGACTGAGGGCTTTCTGGAGCTCTTCGGTTCGGATCTGCTCGAAGGAAGCACGCAAACGGTTGATGGTGGGCACCGCCTCAAGGCTGTCCCACCACTCCAGAAACAAACGGGTCTCCTCATCGAGAAGTCCTTGGGCTTCGCGAGCCACTTGTTGACGAGCCTCTTGGTTGCGGGCCACCACTTCCTGAAGGTCGTCAACGTCATGGGCCTCAACGCCTGGAATGGCCTGAACGTCAGCTGCAATATTGCGTGGCACACCGATGTCAATCAGACGCAGGGAGCTGCGGCGATTGAGCTGATTGAGACGGGCCGCATCGATGATTGGATCGTCTGCAGCGGTGCTGGTGAACACCAGTGAACAGGTACTGAGACAGTGATCAAGATCCTCGAGTGTGCGGCATTGCACTGGAAGACCAGGAAAATCAGCGGCAAGGGTGAGAGCCCGCTCACGGGTGCGGTTGAGCAGCACCACGCCGGAACAGCCTTTGGCCTGAAGATGCTGGAGCAGGAGGCGACTCATCCGGCCGGCACCGACGACGGCGACCTGCTCAGATTCCAAGCTGACCAACTCATCCAAGCCGCGGGATTGACCGAGCTTCAGCTGGGCCAACTCCACCGCGGCTGAGCTCACGGAAACAGCTCCGGTGCTCAAATTAGTTTCCGAGCGCACGCGCTTACCGGTGCTCACCGCCTGGGTGAGCAATCGGTTCAAGATCGGGCCAATGGACTTGTGCTCCTGGCCCAGGCGCATCATTTTTTTGACCTGGGAGAGAATCTGCCCCTCGCCCAGAACCAAGCTGTCAAGACCAGCCGACACTTTTAACAGGTGGTCAACGGCTTCTTGATGGTGAAAAGCAAAAAGGTGGGGAGACAGATCATCAGTCGCTAACCCTGAATGGCCGCTGAGAAAATCGCGAACAGCTGAAATCCCTAAGTCGGGATGGCGAACCAGGGTGTAAATCTCAAGGCGATTGCAGGTGCTGAGGATGGAAGCCTCAAGCACCTGCTCATGACCCCGCAGGGTCTGAAGAGAGGTCTCCATGGACTGCTCAGGGATGCTGAGCTTTTCACGGATTTCGACCGGTGCCGTGCGATGACTGAGGCCGACGACGGCGATGTGCATGGAGAAGGTCCTCTGATCCAGACGTTGACGTTCAGTTCAGGCCGATGCTCTGAGCGCCGTCCTTGATGTGCACCGTGTCGGTGAAGCGGCAGGTGTTGTCAAGGTTGCTGATCACCAGGCTGCTGGTGCGGGTGCAGTCCTTCTCGAACTTAACGCCATTGAACAGCAGGCCATCGGTGATGCCGCTACCGGCAAAGACCACGTGCTCACCGGAGGCAAGCTCCTCGGCTTCGTAAATCTTGTCGGGATCGGCGATTCCCATCTCGGTCAGTCGAGCCAGGTTGCCTTCCTTGGTGAGATCAGCCCACTCCTGGGTTTGAGCCACAGCTGGGTCATAAACCAGCTGTCCCTGGAAGTGACCACCCAAAGCGCGCATGGCAGCGGCGGAAATCACACCCTCAGGAGCTGCACCGATGCCCATCAGGCAATGGGT
>JAYKIX010000170.1:0-5816 GCA_035286005.1 Synechococcus sp.
GAGAGGAAACCGTGCCGTTCTTCGGCCTTGACACCCCAAAGCTGAAGGATGTTTTTGCACCGAGTTGTCTGAGTTGTTTTGACTACACCAACGCGGGGGCCGACCTTGTGGTGGGCTACATGGGCGCGGAGTTCGGACGCCAGTGGCTGGTGGTGCGTAATGAGCGTGGTGCTGATTTGCTTCAGCTGATTGAGGCTGATCTCGATACCTCTCCTGTGACTAGCCGCGGTGACCGCAAGGCGGCAGTGCAGCAGGGCATTGATGCCTACGACAAGGCGTTGAAGTTGCCGATGTGGGTGGCTGAAGCGGTGGGTTGGTTGGTGCAGCGCGTCGGTCCGAAGGGATTGGAATACGGGCGGTTTTCAATTGATTCCCACTTCACACGCAATGCGCTTTGGGTGCGCCGCAACCATCCGGATCAGTTCGAGAGACATCTTCCCGCCTTTGCCCGCAAGATTGTTGCGCGCTACAAACTGCCTGATGCCTGAGGCCGCGCCATGCTGAGTGCAGCCTCTACCTTTCGGGGAACCCCATGCTGAAGCGCTCGATCGGGGTGTTGCTGCACCCCACGGCGTTGCCCGGTAGCCCGGTGTGCGGCGGTTTTGGCTACGCTGCGCGCGCCTGGTTGGACACCCTCTCCCGGAGCGGCGTTTCTGTTTGGCAGGTGTTGCCCCTGGCCCCCACCGATGCCACTGGGTCTCCCTATAGCTCACCCTCCAGTTTTGCGATCAACCCCTGGTTCCTTGATGGTCAGGATTTGGTTGATGAGGGCTATCTGAGCCCCCTGGCTTTCGCCTCTCTGCCCGGGCATGCGCCAGACGATGCGGGGGTGGGCCCTCTCGATTGCGCTCTGGCGGCTCAACGGGCTGATGCTTTGGCCGTGGCCCTTCAGCAGTCCTGGGCTCAGCAATCTCCTGAGCGCCATGCCGCTTTCGCGAGCTGGTGTGCAGCCCACAGCAGCTGGCTGGATGACCATGTCTGGTTCGTCGAGCTGACTCGTCAGCACGACGGCTTGCCATGGTGGGAATGGCCAAAGCCATTGGCCAACCATCGCCGAAAGGCTTTGCTTTCTTGGGCCGCTGACCATGACCAGGCCCTTGAAGCACATCGACTCGTGCAGTGGCACCTCGATCGGCAATGGCAGGCCGTGCGTGCGATGGCCGAACGGTTGGGGGTGCGCATCTTCGGTGATCTGCCGTTTTATGTCGCCCGCGACAGCGCCGATGTCTGGAGTCATCGCCGGTTGTTCTCCATCGATCATGACGGCAGACTCACCACACAAAGTGGTGTTCCGCCCGACTATTTCTCCGCGACTGGTCAGTTGTGGGGCACCCCGGTGTATCGCTGGTGGCGCCACCGGATGACCCGTTTCCATTGGTGGCGCGCAAGGCTACGCCGTCAGTGGCAGTTGCTTGATCTTTTGCGCCTAGACCACTTCCGTGCACTGGCGGCTTACTGGGCTGTGCCTGGCGGTGATGAAACTGCTGAACGAGGGCAATGGAAGCCCTCTCCCGGGTTCTCCTTATTGCGCAAGCTCCAGGCCGACTTCGGAGGCGAACTTCCTTTGGTCGCCGAAGACCTGGGCGTTGTGACCCCCGACGTGGAAGCCCTGCGGGATCACTTTGCGCTGCCGGGGATGAAGATCCTGCAGTTTGCCTTTGATGGCGAAGCCGATAATCCCTATCTGCCTGCCAATATCCACGGTGACCGTTGGGTTGTGTACACCGGAACCCACGACAATGCCACCACGATTGGGTGGTGGAAGGCCCTTGACGAGCCGGCGCGTCTCCGGGTCATCGAAGCGGTTGGTCAGCCGGTGACGGCCCCAGGGTGGCAACTGCTCGAGCTGGGTTTGGCCACGAGTGCCGGGTTGATGGTGACGCCCCTGCAGGATCTTCTCCATCTCGACGACTCCGCTCGTTTCAACACCCCTGGCACTGCTGAAGGCAATTGGGTGTGGCGCTTGCCTCGCCTGGATCGGAGTGTCACGGATGCCCTGCTGGGTTATGGGGAAAGGGCGGCGGTTTGGGAGAGGCGATAGATCCCGGGCCGCCCGCCGATGGAGGCCTGCGGTCGGCCATTCCACAGCACCTGCTCTGGTCTCTGTGGTGGTGGTTGCAGGCTGAGGTTCACCGGGCCTTGTAGCTGCAGGGTGAGACGGCCTTGGCTGCCTGCGAGCTCGCTGCGGTCACCACCAGCGCTGGTGAGCTGGATGCGGGTTGGTTGACTGAGATTGACCTGCAGCACACCTTGGGTGTCCGTTGCCAACGTTGTGGATGCAGCTTGGTTGGAGCGTGGTGGTAGCCATTCACTGAGGTGACGTCGACGGCTGTCCTCCAGTGGTCGCAATCCGGGGATGCCTGCATTGAAGTCGCTGCGAGGGGCGTTGATGCTGAGGTCATCCGCTGCGGGTGGAATTGGCACCAGTTGCTGAGTGTTGCGTTGTGCCAAATATCGTTGCTGTTGGTTGAGGGCCAGCAGGGTTCCAAGCATCACGAGGCCATACACCACGCTTCCTTGCCAGGTGTTCAGGATGTCGATGCTTCCAAGCGTGAAACGGCCGCTCCCCGTTACTTGCTTGAAGCGTTCCGTTGATGGGGATGCAGGCAGAGCGCCATGGAGACTCTCGGGCGGTAACTCGAGGTGGCGCTCGAGTTCGATCAACATGGTGCCTAGATAGGCGGCCTCTGGAAGGCGATCCACCCACCCCCGTTCCAGGGCTTCAAGCACCGGTGTGGTGATGCGGATCTCTCGAGAGAGATCCCTCATGCTTAACCCCCGTTCTTCCCGCCTTGCCTTCAGCAGTTGTCCCGCTTGTTTGAGGGGGTGGACGGCTTCCAACCCACCATCAATGCCGCCGTCTTTGGATGACGCAACAGTTCGCTGAGACCAGAACCAGCGGAATCTCATGACGGAGAGCTGGTCAATGCATTCCATTCTCGCGCATTTAGCTCGCGCCAGCGACCCTCTGGGAGTGAACCGAGCGTGACAGTTGCAATTGCAATGCGTTGCAGATCCAGCACCGGGTGGCCGAGGAGTTCAGCAACCCTGCGGATTTGGCGGTTGCGACCTTCCCTCAGAACCACCTCGAGCAAGGTGTGGCCGTCCTGATGGCGGAGGATATCCACTCCAGCGGGTTGCGTGCGCTGTTGATCCAGGTCAACCCCTTGACGCCAACGTTGGAGAGTCATTGCTGAGGGCCTTCCCTCCACCCAAACGCGGTAGGTCTTGGTATGGCTATAGCGGGGATGGGTGAGCTGGAGAGTGAGTTGTCCTTGATTGGTGAGCAGCAGCGCTCCTCGACTGTCAGCATCGAGGCGTCCCACTGGATGGAGGCCGCGGCGTAGTTCACCTGGCACCAGATCGAGCACGATTGGTCGTCCCTTGGGGTCATGGCAGCTGCTGATGATTCCTTTGGGCTTGTTCAGCAGGAGCAGTCGTGGTGGATCCTTCGCGCGTAGCGGTTGTCCATCAATGGCGATTCGGTCGGTGTTGGGATCCGCCCGGTCGCCAAGTTGGGCTGTGCGTTGATTGACGCTGACGCGACCGTTTCGCAGCAGCTCCTCGGCGTGGCGCCTTGAACAAACCCCTGCCGCGGCAATCAGTTTCTGAAGGCGCTCGCCACGGCCTTTCTCGCCGTTGGGATCGGCCACGGTCAGTTGACGTCGGTGTTGCGTGGAAGCAGCAATTCCATGCTGGCTCCGCCTTCGGGATGGTTGCGGGCCTGCACCCGTCCCCCATGATTCACTGCAATTTGCTGCACGATCGCCAGCCCCAGTCCACTGCCGCTGCGGTTGGAGCGTGCCCTGGAGGGATCCCCCCGATAGAAACGCTGGAACATTTTTTGCAGATCGGGTTCGCTGAGCCCTTGGCCGTGATCACGCACCGCCAGTAGCCACCAGCCACCGCTCGGTTGAATCTCCACTTCCACTCGGCCACCATCCGGTGAGTAGCGCAGTGCGTTATCGAGAAGGTTGAGGAAGGCTCGGTGCAGTTTGGGCTGGTCGCCGCGAAGGATTGCGGCCTGTTCGCCCCGTAGCTCCAGCCTGACGTCCCGTTGTTCCGCAATGGGGCGGATGCTGCTCCAGGCGCTATTCACCACTTCACTAAGGATCAGGGGGGTGTAACCGCTCTTGTCCAACGGCAGGCTGTTCTCCAAACGGGAGAGCTCCATCAGATCTTCCACCAGAAGCTGAAGGCGACGCAGCTCTTTCTGCAGTCGTTGCACCAGCACGGCGTCATCCCCTTTGACGGCCATTTCCAGACGGTCGCTCACGAGCATCAAGGCCGTGAGGGGTGTCTTGAGTTCGTGAGCCACATCGCTCACCCAGCGTTCCTGTTGCTGCTGTTGGGCCTCAAGGGATTGGCGGCTTTGCAGCAAGAGAAGAATCCATTCATCAGAACCAGGCAAAACCACCGTCTCAAGGGGCTCACCGCGCATGGCCCATTCGATTCGTTGGGGCCGCTGTTGATGGCGCACACTCACGATGGCTTCGTGGATGCGGTCCACCTGCAGCACATCGTCCAGCTGCTGGCCCCGAATGAGGGTGTGGTGAGGAATGCGCAGCAGTCGCTCTGCCTTGCTGTTGACATAGGCGATGCTCAGGTCGGGCTTCAGGATCAGCCATCCCTGCGTGGCGTCGTCGATCCAGGCCAGCAATTGGGGGGTGTTGAGTGGTTGTCGCTCCTGTTGGCGGGCCGCACTGCGTTGAAGGGCCTGGCCCTGCCGACGGTTTCTCCACCAGGTGATTCCACTGCCGAGGGCCATGCCGCAGCTCAGAGCGAGTGCCCAATCACCAGCCATGGGTTTCAGCCAAAGCGGTAGCCGAAGCCGCGCACTGTTCGAATGTGCTGCGGTGCTGACGGTTCTGTTTCGATCTTTTCGCGTAACCAGCGGATGTGCACATCCACAGTTTTGGTGTCACCAACAAAATCGATCCCCCACACCTTTTCCAGTAGCTGGTCACGGCTCCAAACCCGTTTTGGGTTCTTCATGAACAGTTCGAGGATCCGGTATTCCTTCGGCGACAGGTTGAGGTCCTCTTCGTTGCGGGTGATACGGCACTCCTGCACGTAAAGGCAGAGGTTGCCATGCTGAAGAACTGTTGGCGTGGAAGGGTCATTGTTCGGTGGCTGCTGCGCTCGTCGAAGCAGCGCTCGGCAGCGGGCCACCAGTTCACGCATCCCGAAGGGTTTGACGAGGTAGTCGTCGGCCCCGACTTCCAGCCCCAATACCCTGTCGGTCTCGCTGTCTCGGGCGCTGATCACCAGGATCGGTGTGTTGTTATTGATGCCGCGCAGTTGGCGGCAAAGGTCGAGTCCGCCGAGCCCTGGCAACATCAGATCCAGCACGATCAGATCCACTGGATCCGCCTTGGGGTCTGTCAGGCTTTGCAGTGCGTTGGCTCCATTGGCGCTGGAACGCACAGAAAATCCCTCAGCCCTCAGGGCTTCATCCACGGTTTCGCGGATGGAATCGTCGTCTTCGATGACCAGCAAGCGCGCGGCGCTCACGAGGGCTCCAGAGGGGGCGCTTGTCACCCAGCTAATCCAACGTTCTCATCCATTGTGGCGAATGGCTCTACTGGTCAGCATGAACGTGCTTGTAATCCTGTAAACGATGGTAAATTACGAACCCAATCGGTTTCGTAATTGATCGATGGCGCCCTTGTCCCTGCTCCCTGATGCAGATCTGGTGCGTTCGTATCTGCGAGACATCGGGCGTGTGCCGTTGTTGAGCCATCAGCAGGAGATCACGCTGGGTCGCCAGGTGCAGGAGCTGATGGAGCTTGAGGCCCTGGAAGCGGAGCTCAAGG
>JAYKIX010000171.1:0-3495 GCA_035286005.1 Synechococcus sp.
GGGTGCTGGCGGGGTTGGGCATCCTGGGCGTTCCCGTGACCGTGCTGGCGACGGCGGGGGGGCTGGGTGCAGCAGCAGTGGCTTTTGGTGCCCAAAGTGTGGTGTCGAACTCACTCACTGGTTTTTCCCTTTACCTCAACCGCCCATTTGTGGTGGGTGATTTGATCGAGATTCCCTCCCAGAATCTTCAGGGGCATGTGGAAAAAATCGGCTGGTTTTACACCCAGCTGCGCACCCTCGACCGTCAGCCGGTGTTCATTCCCAATGCGATCTTCGGGGCGCATTCGGTGATGAATATCAGTCAGATCGATAACAGGCGGCTTCTGGTGGATTTTTCGCTCACCTATGACGACCGCGAACGCCTTGAGTCGATCTGCCAGGAACTCACCGAGACGGTGCGTGATCTCGAGGAGGTGAATCCGGAGCGAGAGTTATGGGTGCTGTTCCAAAACTATGGCGAGTCGAGCCTGGATTGCCGGCTGGTGTGCTGCAGTTACAGCGGTGATCGGATTGCGGCTTGGCATCTGCAACACAAATTGCTGTTGCTGATCGGCTCCGTGGTGCAGGCCCATGGTGCATCCATGCCATTCCCAACCCGTACCGTGATCGGTGGGTTGCGTTAATCGTGCCGCGTTGGCGCTCTGCTGCGCCATGCCATCGATCAGCACCCTGGAGAGGTTTGGTCACACCTGTGCCTGGGGTTGTGCACAGCTGTGCCACTGGCGCGGAGCAAGCTTGGGGTTGGATCACCCGTGCGCTGGATGGCCTTGCATCGTTCCCTGCTGCTGTTGCTGCCGCTTCAGGCTTGGCTGATGGCCACACCCTCTGTTTTGGCCCATCCCAGCGACACCCCCTTTCTTCCCAACGGCTACAGCGGCAGCGTGTGCAAGGCCTTGTTGCCCCACTGCATGACGGCAAGTCAATGGGCGAGGGTTTGCCGCAATCGCTATCCGTCGAGGCCGCTGTCTGAGATGCCGCAGAGTTGCCGCGATGCCCTTGGATTTGAGCACCATCAGCCCCATCCCCCAACTCGTTTCCTTCCTGAAAGCCACAGAGGCCCAAGCTGCCTGGCGCTGCTGCCGGGCTGCATGACCCGTTCCCAATGGGCCAGGGTTTGCGAGGGCCATCGGCACAAGGATCCCAACTACGTGTATCCGCTGAGTTGCCGTGATGCCCTCGGCCTTCCGCACCACCGTGAACGGCAGGACCTCAGGCGTGGATGGGCGCCTCATTCGTTCGGGCTGAGTGCATCGGTCTGACCCAGCCCAATTTGCGTTCCAGCTCTTGAATCATGCGACCCGCCAGGTCCTTGCCGGTGACGCCTTCGATTCCCTCCAGCCCCGGACTGGAATTCACCTCCAGCAACAGCGGACCGCGTTCGGAGCGAATGATGTCGACCCCGGCCACATCCAGGCCCATGGCCCGGGTGGCGGCGATCGCCAGCCGGCGTTCTTCCGGTTGAATGCGCACGGCCTGGGCATGGCCCCCTTGGTGCAGGTTGGAGCGGTAATCGCCAAGCGCCGCCACCCGCTCAATGGTGGCGACCACCTTGCCGCCCACCACAAAACAGCGCAGGTCTTTGCCGCCGGCTTCCTTGATGAATTCCTGCACCAGCAGGTTGGCGTTGATGCTCTTCATGGCGTTGATCACGCTTTCAGCCGCTTTCTGGGTTTCCGCCAGCACGACTCCACGCCCTTGGGCTCCCTCCAACAGCTTCACGATCAGGGGCGCTCCCCCAACCATCTTGATCAGATCCTTGGTGTCGAGCGGTGAGTTGGCGAAGCCGGTGACCGGCACATTGAGGCCGTGGCGCACAAACAGCTGGGAGGCCAGCAGTTTGTCGCGTGAGCAGCTGATGGCCTCCGCACTGTTGAGGCATTGCAGACCCATCGCCTGGAACTGACGGGTGACCGCGCAGCCATAGAAGGTGGCACTGGGGCGTATGCGTGGGATCACGGCGTCGTAACGCTCGAGCACATCGCGGCCGCGGTAATGCATTTCTGGCCGTTGGGCATCGAGCCGCATGTAGCACTGCTTGACGGCGAGAAATTCCATGCGGTGCCCCCGCTGTTCGCCTGCCTCAATCAGGCGGCGGTTGCTGTACAGATCGGGGTCGGTGGCCAGCAGGGCGAGGCGCAGCCCCGTGCGCTCCACCCGATGCTGGGCATACATGCTTTCCACTGCGGCGGCCGTGTGCTGCACGAGCTGATGACTGCCTTCCGGGTCAACGAGAACGCGCCCCACCATGGCTTCGCGGCCGAGCAGCATGCGGTAGCCCATGGCATCGCGGTTGGTGAGCGTGAGCTCGATGGGCCACTGCTGATCGCCCAGCACCAGTTGTTCGCGAATCACATAGCGGGCTTCCACCACCCCGCTGGTGTTTTTCACGCCGCGTTGCTGCACCACGGGCGCTTCATGCCGTACCACCACCGAGCGGTCGTTTTGAAGCGGATGCACTTCAAAGCTGATCCAGTCGTGTCCGTCCCGGCGGAAGGGGTTGATGTTGAACGCATGCAGCGACGATGTGGCGGCACCGGAGTCGACCCGTGCCTTGATGGCCGGCAGGCCGATGCCAGGGAGGCCGCACCACTCCTCACTGCCAACGATCAACTTCTGGTCCATGCAGCCGACAAACGATGGCTTCAATCTGAGTCGGTGGCTGGTCCTGCAGCAACGTCCGTGATCCAGTCGGCGATGTGACGCCTGAACGTCAGAAACCAGCCAGGGGCTGGTTTACCGATTGCCTGAACTGGTTCAACCGGGAGAGGAGAAGAAGCCTTTCGATTGCAGGAACAGGCCGATGGCAATCAAGGGGCCAAAACCGGCAATCAGCAACGTGATCTTCAGGCGCAGAGGAGAAACCTGTTGTTCGCTCTGTTTGAGGGGCATGCCGGCTTAGGGGAGTCGTGATCGGAAGTCTGACGGCTGGTTGCGGGCGGCTGTGCCTTTGAGCAGTAACACCGGGTTCATCGGTGCCAGGCGGGTGCCGTCGCTCAGGGGTTGCCCGCGCCAAGCCTGATGCTGACTCACGCTCACCTGCAGGTCTGCGGCTTCCAACAGTGGCCTCAGCTCCGCCAAGGCTTCCACGGTGGCCAGGGGGATTACCACCACGCCATCGGGGTTGAGCCGTTGCAGCACCGCGTGCAACAGGCTGGTCCGTTGTTTGCCGCCGCCACCGATCAGCACGCGGTCGGCCCGTGCCAGCTCTGGAGAGAGCGGGCTTGGCTCTGCGGGGCTGTGCTCCCCTTGGAGCCACTGCAGAGCATCTCCTTCAATCACTGCCGCAGGCTCCACCCCCAGTCGGGTGGCATTGGCTGTGATCAAGCGGGCCCCTCCTCCGCGCTTTTCGATGGCCAGCAGTTGGAGCCCCGGGCGTATGCGCAGGGCTTCCAGCCCCACACTGCCGGTGCCGGCGCCCAGATCCCACAGCACGCCGGTGGGGGGCAGGTCCAATTCGGCCAGCAACTGGATGCGCACCTCCCGTTTGGTCATCAG
>JAYKIX010000172.1:0-10319 GCA_035286005.1 Synechococcus sp.
GAGTGGTTAATGGGGGCGGACTGTAAATCCGCTGGCTCTGCCTACGTTGGTTCAAATCCAACCCGGCCCATCCTCCACATGCCCTTGTAGCTCAGCGGTAGAGCACTCCCTTGGTAAGGGAGAGGTCTCGAGTTCAAGTCTCGACAAGGGCTTATCACCATTCCTTGGCACCAGGAATGGTTTCCCAGGCAACTGGGCACAGCTTTCAACGGCACACAAGCGGTTCCAAGGCCTTGTTTGGCCTCTCAACCCAACTCCGAAAACTTGTGATTGCGTAGCTGGCAGGCTCCATCACAAGAGATAACGCCATCGGTGCCCCATGCAGAGCACCTCTATCTTCCAGATGATCGGCTTGAACGGGCATGCGCTGCCTTTTGGTGGAAGACCAGACGATCCTGCTGGATTTGCTGGCCTCCGTCGTGGAGAGCTTCCCTGAAATCACCGAAGTGGTCAAAGCTGACTGCATCACCAGTGCAGAAGCTCAAGCCTCCGAGTTACCACTAGATCTCGGCATCCTCGACTTACACCTTCCCGATGGTGAAGGCAGCACCCTGGCAACACGTCTGCTGGAGCGGCATCCGCAGATTCAGCTGATCATCCTTTCGGGGTCAGCCCAGGAATTCCTCTGTCCGCCAGAGCTGCGAACTGCCATCCGTGGCGTGATCGACAAAAGCGATGCGTTGAACGCCCTGCGCCATTGCCTGGCCACGCTGATTCAACCGGCCCATGAAGCACTCACAGCGCGCCAAAAACAGATTTACACCTTGATCGGCGAAGGTAAAACCACGAAAGAAATCGCCCAACTGCTTGGTAGCTCTCCATCCACCGTGGAAACACACCGCAAGGCCATTGCCCAACACCTCAACCTCAGTGGCGCCGAGCTGATTCGCGCCGCAGCCCTGCATCAACATATCCAGAGCATCCAGGAATGAACAGCACCAGCACCTCTCTGGCCGCAAGGCTTAGCCGCACCACGGGCCTACAACTGCTGCTGGTGGCAGGATCCCTCAGCGTTTTCAGCTTTAGCCTCGGCCGCAACAGTGGCTTCCAGCAAAGCGAAGCCCACCGCACCCATCTCCCAGTGGTGCGCCTATCCGAACAGCTCAGCCAAAAATTGAGCTATCCCACGATCATCAATGGGCTCAATCAAGCCGCGATAGCTGAAGACCCCACCCTGCTCAAAGACTTCGACAAACTCAGCAATCGATTTTGGCGGCAACTACGCTCCTTTCCGGTGGACTACATCAACTACGGAAGCGTGGATGGATCGTTTCTTGGGGTTGAAAAAAGAGCGGATGGATCCCTCCTTCAGAATGAAGATAGCCAGCGCTTTGGACGCGGCACTTTGATGGTGTATCCCCTCGACCAGAAGGGAAAACGACTGCAACGCACGGAAGCGATTCCAGGCATGAGTGCCACCCACGAGGAGGCCTGGTATGTAGACACCGTCAAAGCAGGCAAACCCACTTGGAGCAGCATCTACGCCTGGGAAGACGCACCCGACACCTTCTCTATCTCCTACAACGCTCCGATTGTCGACAACGACAAACGGCTGCTCGGTGTTGTGGGCGTGGACATGGTGATCAACAAACTCAGCTCCTGGCTTCAAGAAGCATGGCGTGACAATCGCCAGGGACTGGCTCTCATCGTTGAAGCCAATGGCGATCTCGTCGCCAGCTCAGAGCCCAGCACCACATTCGTCAAAAACGGCACCTCAACCCGACGCGCCAACATCAAAGAGCTCAAAAACCCGCTCGCCAAAGAACTGGTCGAACAATTCTTCAAGGCTAAATCTGGTAACTTCATACCTTCAAACATAAGAAAAGTTGATACAGAAGAGAGCACAAATCAACAAGGAAACAGGCACTTTCTCGCCAGAGTAACTCCCTGGGGCCAGCAATATGGGCTGAACTGGTATCTACTGACAGCGACTCCCGCCGACAAAGAATGGGGGACTTTAGAACTCCATAAGGGGATATTTTTATTTTTCAGCTTCACTTCCATTGTCATTACGTTATTCATTAACCGTCGCTTGATCCGCGGCTTACTCACACCGCTCACCGCCCTCCGGCAAGCCAGTCTCACCACACAAGAGCAAATCAAAGCCGAAGCCAAGAGAGGCGACCTTTCGTCGCCGCTGACTTACACCTGCAAGCTCCCTGCGACGAGCACGAGCGAAGTCAACGATCTCCACCAAGCCATCAAATCCATGGTGGAAGGCTTCAATCGACTGACGCAAGCCCTCCAGGAAAAAGACGAACGAGAACTGGCTGCCATGGGCGAAAAGCTCAAAATCAGCCTGGAGGCAGCCTCGATCGCCCACGAGATCAACCAACCGTTGAGCATCGTTCGGCTCAAGGCCCAGAGCCTTCTTCATGCCTTGAACACTGGTGATCGCGCCACCGTGGAACCAGACCTCAGCCAAGGGCTATGCACCCTTAACGCTGAGGTGGAGCGGATTACCACAATCTCCGAGAGAATTCGTGCCCTGCTGCGCACGACTCAAACCAAGTTTTCCCCCATGGACCTACTCCAGGTGGTGGAGAACAGCGTGCGCTACGTGCAGTCGAATCACGCCAATGGCCAATGGATCGATACCACACCTTTAGGTGCAGTGGCCGATGGACAGGCCGTGATTGAAGGGGATGCCGTACAACTGCAACTGGCCTTGATCAACCTTCTGCGCAATGCCCTCGAGGCTTTGAGCAGCCAAACAACCCCGCCCGAAACTCCACCACGGGTGCAAGTCAGCCTCATGGATCAGGGCAAGGCGTGGGGGATCGATATCGATGACAACGGACCCGGCATGGATGCAAGCCTCCTGGACACCATGCCGCTCATCAGCACCAAGCCCGAGGGCAGTGGTCTTGGGCTGTTTATCGCGCGCACGACCGCAGAGAATCACGGTGGTCAGCTGGAGCTCAGCCCAGGGGCGCTCGGTGGATTACACGCACGCATCAGCCTGCCCAAAACCTAATAGCCACAAGGATCTACCCAATTCTGGGGATTGTGGATTCCCGTGGGCATCCTCAATATCAGCCTCGGATTGTCGCCGACGTGTTTGGTCAGCCTCGACCTGCTGACAAGCCTGGATGGTTTGCTCTGGCTTCAGTCTGGGAAAGAGGTGGGTGAGCGGTTTCGGCAACACCAAACCACGGTGAGCCGCAACCAAAAAAAATGCGCACAGGTCTTTGGTCTCACGCTCAGTAAACAGAAAGGATGCTGGGCCATTTCTGAAGAAACAAAGCTGTTGCGGCTCGAACGCGTCGTGCATCAGAACGCCCGCTTGCTTGGCAAATCACCCCTACGACTTGAAGCCAATGGGTGGCTGGATCGAGGGCTGTGGGATCCCACTCCAGAAGGTTGGCTTTCAGGTTCAAAACACCCCCTGGGGGCATCCCGTTGCTTGGAACTGCTTGAGAAACGAATTGTGGACGCCTGGCTCGGGCCCTTGCACGAAATTCCCTGCGGCACAACCAAGTTCAGGGTTCATCCGTTGTGCACCATGCCCATGAGACTTCTGGCGGAGCCTGGCCACCCCCTGCTGAGATCAGATCCGGTTTCACTCAACGAGGCGAAAACCTACCCCTGGGAAACACCCCGAGGCGGCGCCTATCCCAAAACCCAGGAGCAGCTGGCCTCTGCAGGACTGTGGCCACCAAGACAGCGTGCCCATACCCAGAGTCCGAAAACATCCTTGGAGCGACGTGATGCCAAAAAGTTGCTGCACCTCGGTTCAGTACTGAGCCACAGTCCTGCCCACCCTGATCTGATTCCCCTCCCGCTGCCCATCACGACCCACACCAGCCTCACCCTCGTGGTGCGAAGCGACCATGACGACCATCCGGCATTGCTTGAACTTCGCAGATCTTTGGAGCAACGCCTGCGACACAAACAGAACCGTTATCCCGAGATTCAACTTCAGGCCTGATGCCAGTCGTCTCTCATCCCTGAGGGTAAGCGCAACGACTTCATCCCCAACCAGACCTTTGCATGTCAAGAAACCGCGGCTAGCACTTGAGAAACGGCGCAGTCATGGCGACCACGGCACTTCTCCTGGCTCTTGATCAGGGCACAAGCAGTTCGCGAGCGGCCTTGTTCGACCCCGAAGGCCATCTTGTGGCCAGTGCTTCCGCACCTCTGGCGATCCACTACCCCGCTGACGGCTGGGTGGAACAGGATCCCGAAGCGATCTGGGACAGCCAACGCCAGGCCATGGCCGCGCTAGAAGAACGCCTGACCCCTGAACAACGCCACGCCGTGTGCGGGTGTGGGATCACCAACCAACGGGAAACAACGGTGTTGTGGCAACGCAGCACTGGAACCCCCTGCGGTCCGGCACTGGTGTGGCAGGACGGTCGCACTGCAGACCTCTGCCAGCACTGGAAAGACCAAGGACTCGAAGTCCCATGGCGTCATCGCACGGGCCTGCTACTCGACCCTTATTTCAGTGCCAGCAAGATCCATTGGCTTCTCCAGCATCTCGAGGCAGCCCAAGTGGCCGCCCAAAACGATGACCTCTGCTTCGGCACAGTGGAGAGCTGGCTGCTGTGGAAACTCAGTGGCGGCACGCGGCATTGCTCCGACATGAGCAATGCCAGCCGCACTCTGCTGATGGATTTGGAGCAGCGGTCTTGGGTGGATCAATTCGTTGAGGAGGTGCACCTCCCCAAATCAGCCCTGCCGGATCTAGTTCCGTGCCGAGGTGAATTCGGAGTGATTAGCGCAGGGCTCCCGTTCGCCGGAGTGCCGATTCGCGCCCTATTGGGGGATCAACAGGCCGCAACACTCGGGCAACTGTGCTTACAGCCGGGAGACGCCAAATGCACCTATGGAACCGGTGCCTTCCTCGTGGTGAACACAGGTTCAGAGCTTCAGCGGTCTGACACCGGGCTGCTCACCACCCTGGCCTGGACCGACGCCCAGGGAACACCGACCTATTGCCTGGAGGGAAGCCTGTTCAACGCCGGCACCGTGGTGCAGTGGCTTCGGGACGGCCTTGGGGTGATCAACACGGCCAACGAAATCAACGCCCTGGCCACCAGCGTCGCGTCGTCCGCGGGCGTGATGCTCGTGCCGGCATTCACCGGCTGGGGCACGCCCCACTGGGATCCCAGTGCCCGAGGGCTGCTGATCGGCCTCACCCGCGACAGTGGACGGGGGCACATCGCCCGTGCTGCCCTGGAAGGCATTGCCCTTTCGGTGGCCAGCCTGGTGAAGCTTGCCGAGGAAGCCCTAGGCCATGGCCTCGGTGATCTGGCGGTGGACGGCGGTGCGGCTGCATCCGACCCCTTGCTTCAGGCTCAAGCCGACTGCACCGGGTTACGGGTGCGGCGCCCCGCCAACTTGGAGAGCACCGCCAGGGGAGTGGCCTTACTGGCTGGGGTGCAAGCAGGGGTAACCGCTGATCTGCAAACCCTGATTCCCTCTTGGAGGGAAGGCTCACACCTGTTCAACCCTCAGCTGGATGCAGAGCAGCGCCGAAGCTGGACACTGCGCTGGGAGGAGGCGGTGCGCCGCAGCCTGGCCTGGGGCGAGGGCAACACCCATGGATGAAGCCCTAGATCTGTTGGTGATCGGTGGCGGTGCCAGTGGTGCCAGCGTGGCCTATGAGGCTGTGCGCCGCGGCCTGAAAGTGGCCTTGCTGGAAAGCGGCGACTTCGGTTGTGCCACAAGCTGCCGCAGCACCAAGCTGCTGCATGGGGGCGTTCGCTACCTGGAACTGGCCTTCAGAACGGCAGACCCTGCCCAACTGCGCCTGGTACGTGAAGCCCTCCTGGAACGAGGCCATTGGCTTCAACAGGCTCCCTTTCTCGCCCACCGCCTGGAACTGGCCCTGCCCACCAGTGGATGGATCAGCCAGACCTACTACCGCATCGGGCTTGGGCTGTATGACGCGTTGGCCGGTGGGGCGGCAATTGGCGCCAGCCGCTGGCTAGGGGAGGCCCAGCTCCGCCAAGCCCTGCCCCAAATCCAGACAGGCCTCACCGGTGGGGTGGCCTACAGCGATGGGCAGTTCGACGATGCCCGGCTCAATCTCCTCCTGGCCCTCACTGCCGAACAGGCGGGTGCCGAGATCCAGACGGGCTGTCGGGTAACAGCCCTGGTGAAAAATCGCAACGGTCGGATCACTGGCGCCATCAGCACCAACACCAATGGGGAGGAACGCCAGTGGAACGCCCGTGCGGTGGTCAACGCCACGGGCATCCAGGCCGATGCGATCCGCCACCTGGACGACCCCTACCTTCCTGCACGCATGCTGACCAGCCGCGGCGTGCATCTGGTGCTTGAAGCCAACCTCTGCCCCCACGGCATTGGCCTTCTACTCCCCGCCACCGATGACGGCCGGGTGCTGTTCATGCTGCCGTTCTTCGAACACACCCTGGTGGGGACCACAGACACTCCCTGTGAACTGCCAGCCGCGGCCGTCCCTTGCGATGCCGAAAAGGACTATCTGCTCGACTACGTGCGTCGATGGTTCCCGCAGCTCAACAACCTGCGCGTGAGCAGTTGCTGGGCCGGAGGGCGCCCCTTGCTGAAACCGAACGGAGCAGAACGCAGCAGCAGTCGAGTGGTGCGAGAACACGAGGTGGAGACGCTGCCCAGCGGTCTTGTGAGTGTGATGGGCGGGAAGTGGACCACCTGCCGACCCATGGCCCTGGACACTCTCGAAGCCGTGGCCCATCAACTCGGGAAAGCACTGCCTCCCCCCCGATGCCTGCCCCTGCTTGGGTCAGCCCCAGACCACCGTCAGACAAGAGTTCTGCTGACGCAACAACGGAACCTGCTCAAAGCGCTGCTACCGGACACGCCCTTACAAACGGCACAGATCAGCCACCTACAGAGCAATTTTGGTCTGCGCGCGCGCTCCCTGCTGGAGGGGTGGAGCGAGAGCGACCGCCAACCTCTCAGTGAAGTGATTCCCGTCTGCCGCGGGGAGCTCCGCCATGCCGTGGAGCACGAACACGCGCGAAGTGTCACGGCGGTGCTGAGTCGCCGCTGCCGATTGGCGATGGTGGATGAGAACGAAGCCGAACGGCTTGTTCCTCAGGTGAACAACATCCTTAGCCATCTGAGCAACGCTCTTCCTGACGGAGCTGACGCGCTCAACCTGCGGCATTAACCCTGGAGGAAGGAGGAGCCAATGCCTCATCCGATGGCTGGTCCAGCTGAGCATCCACTTCTCCAATCAACCACCAGCTGAAGCCATAAGCAGGGAGATACACGAACCAATCGTGATCAGCCTGGGGGAATTCACAGCCCCAGAGCACCTCTCGGGTGCGCTGGCCTTTCCAGCGGCTCAGGTTCAGCCGGAAGGAGGCACCGGCCGCTGAGAGGTTGGCTGCCACCAACACCGTCATCGTTTCGATGCGTCGGACGTACACCATCACCGAGGGGTGACTGCACTCTTGGAGCTCGAAGTCACCGTGCCGCAACGCTGGCAGGAGACGGCGGCAGGTGAGCATGCGCCGGTGCCAGTTGAGCAGCGATCCCTGAAGCTGCTTCTGCACCTCCACATTGACCACGCGATAGTCGTAACCCGGTGTGGTGATCGGAGGGAGCACCAGCAAGGGGTCAGGGGCCGTGGAGAACCCCCCATTGCGTGCCGGCGTCCAGGCCATCGGTGTGCGATTCGGATCCCGATCGCGCAGCCCAGGCCAATCCCCCATGCCCAACTCGTCGCCGTAATAAAGGCAGGGCATTCCAGGAAGGCTGTAGATGAGTGCATGCAGCACCCTGTTGGCTCCGGGATCTCCGTTGAGCAAAGGAGCCAGACGCCGATTGATCCCCCAGTTGAGCCAATGCCCCTGCCCTTGCTGCAACCCGGCCCGGATTGTCTGCACCACGGCATCACTCACCAGGTGTCCGTCTCCAAGCCAAAGCTCATCGTGATTGCGCAGGGGAAGGGCCCATCGACACCCGGGTACGGCAGCTTGTGCTTGTGCAAGACAGTTCCGCAGCGCATCCACACGGCCGCTGGCGATCGCCGCAAATAGGTGTGCCGTGAGCTCAAAATTGAACGCCCCATGCAACTCCGTGGGATCGAGATAGGGCGCCGCTTCCTCTACGGGCTGGATCGCTTCAGCAAGCAGCAGTACTGACTGATCGTGAGACTCCACCCGTTCCCGCAAGCGTTTCAAAAACGCGTGCGTGGCCGGCAAACCCTCACAACGGGATCCCTCCTCCTCGCACAGGAAGGGGATGGCATCGAGGCGGAAGCCATCCACCCCCCGGTCGATCCAGACATCGACCACCTCAAGCATTGCCTCCTGCACCAAGGGGTTCTCGTAGTTGAGGTCGGGCTGATGCCGTAGGAAGCGGTGGAAGTAGTACTGCTGGGCCACCTCGTCCCATTCCCAGTTCGACGTCTCGAAATGTCGAAACAGCACCGGGGCCTGGGCATAGCGACTGGGGTCATCGCTCCAGACATAGATATCCCGCTCCGGGCTGTTCTTGGGAGCCCAGCGGGCCCGTTGGAACCAGGGGTGAAGAGTGCTGGTGTGGTTCAGCACCAGATCAAGGATCACCTTGATGCCGTGTTGATGGGATGCCGTCAAAAAGCGGTGAAAGGCGGCCAGGTCCCCCAGGTCAGGATGAATTCCGTGAAAGTCGGTGATGTCGTAGCCACCGTCCTGCAGAGGAGAGGGATAAATCGGGGTGAGCCAAAGCGCCTCAACCCCCAACCAACGCAGATAAGGCAGCCGGTTGGTCAACCCCTTGAAATCACCGATGCCATCGCCGTTGCCATCGGCATAACTGCGCACGATCAGCTCATAGATGACTGCGCCGTTCCACCAGGCCTGCCCCATACCGACGTGCAAGAGCGCCAGCCCCATTGCTAGGCCTGAATCCCAGAAGCGTCAGCCTCTGCAGCCGCCGACCCTTGCCAGCATGGCGGCGAGATAGTTCTCTACGGCCCTGCCACCATGACGTCCAGTTCCACCCTTCCAGCTCAGCTCCTACCGGATGTTGCTGCTTTAAGGGCTCCCGTCAGCCGTGGGGAAACACGAGATGAAAGCTGGCGCAGGCAGCAGCTTCGGGCCATGCGCATGCTTCTCGATGAACACGAGGAGTCGATCCTGGAGGCCCTCAAGGCCGACCTTGGAAAACCCAGCATCGAAGGGATGGTGGAAGTGCTGGCGTTGCGGCAAGAGCTCAAGCTCTGTGACAAGCGCCTGCGTCACTGGATGCGACCACGGAGGGTGCATGTGCCCCTGCCCATGCAACCGGGACAGGCGGAAGTGCGCCGAGAACCTCTGGGTTGCGTGTTGATTATTGGCCCCTGGAATTACCCCTTTCACCTCACGCTTCAACCGCTCATCAGTGCCTTGGCCGCTGGCAACACTGCCGTGGTGAAGCCTTCAGAACACGCACCGGCTACAGCCGCGTTGATTGAGCGTCTCCTGGGGCTGGCCTTCAGCTCTGAGGTCGTGCAAGTGGTGCAAGGGGACGGCGCGATCGCAGCTGCACTCGTGGATCAGGGCTATGACCACATCTTCTTCACGGGCGGGGGCAACATCGGCCGCAAAGTGCTGGCGGGAGCTTCCCGCCACCTCACGCCGGTGACCCTGGAGCTGGGCGGCAAAAGTCCCGCTGTGGTGCTGAGCGGAGCGGATCTGAAGGTGACCGCGCGACGACTGATCTGGGGCAAAGGGCTCAACGCGGGGCAAACCTGCATCGCCCCGGACTACGTTCTGGTGGAAGCGAGTCTGCGTGAGCCACTGGTGCAGGCTCTCGAAGCAGCGCGCCACAACCTTTATGGGCACGATCCACTCGCGTCCAGCGACCTGGGCCAGATCATCAACGCGCGTCAATACCAACGCTTGGAGGCCTTGCTGCAAGGAGCACACGACAAGGGACAAGTGCTGATCGGCGGAGAGTGCAATGCCGCCTCCAGGCGCATCGCTCCGAGCGTTTTGTCGGTGGAGCAACACGACGACCCCCTGATGGAGGACGAGTTATTTGGCCCCCTGTTGCCACTGATTTCGGTGGAAGACCTCAACGCCGCCATTGAACGGATTCGCCGTCAACCCAAACCCCTGGCTCTGTATCTCTTTGGCGGCGATGCCAGACAAGAAGAAGAGCTTCTAAGGGGCACCAGTTCAGGCGGTGTGTGTTTCAACGACGTGGTGATGCATGTGGGAATCCCCGATCTCCCCTTTGGAGGCATCGGCCCGAGCGGCATGGGCAGCTACCACGGTGAAGCCGGATTCCGCACCTTTTCCCATGAGCGTTCCGTCTTGCGTCGTCCCTTCGCCATGGATCTGCGCCTGCGCTATCCGCCCTATCGGCTCAGCCGCGACTGGATGCGACGGCTG
>JAYKIX010000173.1:0-6053 GCA_035286005.1 Synechococcus sp.
TCTTCAGGGTTTGCATGTTCACCCCGCTTCTGGCCATCGCTCCCGCCTCCTTCACCTGGTCTCCCAAAGTGGCGCTGGTGATGATCGTGTGCAATGTCATCGCCATTGGCATCGGCAAGGCGACCATCAAGTACCCCAACGAGGGCACCAAACTCCCCAACGCATCGTTCTTCGGTGGCATGGGCCACGCTGCCATGCTCGGCACCACCAGCCTCGGCCACATCATCGGCATCGGCGCCATTCAGGGGCTGGCAGCCCGCGGCGTTCTCTGATTCCAAAAACCTTGAGGAGGGCTTCAAACCCCTCCTCGCATAAAAAAGACCAGCCCAGTGGCTGGTCTTTTTTATGCTCCAGAGCGAAGGTTCAGCTCTGCACCAGAGACTGAGTGGACTGGCTGACAGCAGAGATGACACCGTTGAACGCAAAGCGCTGACAGATACGTTCCTTCATCTGTTCAGGCGTGAGTCCGAGAGCTTCGAAGCTTTGCTGTGGGGTGGCGTGATCCACGAGTTGATCGGGAATGCCAAGTCGGAATAGGGGAACCATCAGGTCGTTCTCGCTAAACGATTCAAGAACGGCCGCACCAAAGCCTCCAGCGAGGGCTCCTTCTTCCATGGTCACCACCCTGCCGATGCGGCGAGCCAACGGATGGATCAGCGCCTGATCCAAAGGACGCAGGAATCGGGCATTCACAACAGTGGCTTCAACTCCAGCTGCACTGAGGAGACCTGCTGTGGCCATGGCACGGCTCACCATGGAGCCATAGGCCACGATCAGCAGGTCGTCACCTTGGCGTAGGGTTTCGCCGCAGCCGATGGTTAAAGGCTCCCAGCCTTCCTCCATCAAGGGGACGCCCTCCCCAGGGCCGCGTGGGATACGCAGGGCGGTGGGTCCCTGGTGCTGCAGGCAGGTGACCATCATGCGTTGGAGTTCCGACTCATCCTTGGGCGCCATCACCGTGAAGTTCGGGATCGCCCTGAAATAACTGATGTCGTATTGACCCTGGTGAGTGGGGCCATCGGCGCCGACAATGCCGGCACGATCCAACACAAAAGTGACCGGGAGATTCTGAATGCCGATGTCGTGAATCAGTTGGTCGTAAGCCCTTTGTAAAAAGGTGCTGTAGATCGCCACGACAGGTTTGAGCCCCTCACAGGCCATGCCGCCGGCCAAGGTGACGGCATGCTGCTCAGCAATACCAACATCCACATATTGCTCAGGAATGGCCTTCTGAAGGATGTCCAGCCCCGTGCCAGTGGCCATGGCCGCAGTAATACCAATTACCGTGGAATCTTGCTCGCACAACTTAACTAAAGTCTGGCCAAATACCTTGCTGTAACTAGGGGGTTTGGGTGTTTTGCTCGGCCTGGCCTTACCCGTGGCCAGGTCGAAGGCTGATTGGGCGTGATATCCCACCTGATCAGCTTCGGCGTAGGGATAGCCCTTGCCCTTCGTGGTGACCACGTGCACCATGACGGGCCCTCCCACGCGATGGGCAGCCTGGAAGGTGCGGGTCATCTCGGCGATGTCGTGGCCGTCGATTGGCCCCATATAGGTAAAGCCAAGCTCTTCGAACACAGCTCCCACCTTGGGAACCGCCAGTCGGCGCATGCTTTCCTTAAGGCGATTCAGCTCTGGAGGGAGTTCCCCTCCCATAAAGGGAAGGTGCTTCATGCTCTCTTCGACGCTGTCGGAGAGAAACTGCATGGGCGGGCTGAGGCGCATGCGGTTGAGGTATGTCGACAGGGCCCCAACAGGAGGAGAAATCGACATGTCGTTGTCGTTCAAGACAACCAACAGGGGAGTGTTGGGCAGATGGCCTGCGTGGTTGATGGCTTCCAAGGCCATGCCACCCGTCAGGGCCCCATCACCGATGACGGCAACGCACTTGAAAGATTCGCCACGCCTGTCACGGGCAATCGCCATCCCCAGTGCAGCAGAGATGGAGGTGCTGGCATGACCTGCACCGAAGTGATCGAACGTGCTCTCACAACGCTTGAGATAACCAGCCACTCCTCCCTGCTGACGGAGAGTATGGAAATCGCCGTAGCGTCCGGTAATCAATTTGTGGGGATAGGCCTGGTGGCCCACATCCCAGATCACCCGATCGTGATCCAGATCCAGCGTTTGATACAGGGCGAGGGTGAGCTCCACCACCCCCAGCCCAGGGCCAAGGTGACCGCCACTATTGGAGACCACTTCGAGGTGGCGCTCCCTGATCTGAGAGGCAATCTGCTCTAGCTCCTGCACCGACAAGCCATGTAGCTGATTGGGATGGGTCAACTCGCTCAGATGCATGCCCGTCCATCGGCCGATCAGGGCAATCTACGGGGCCCTTGGCAACAGCGGCGAGCCAAACTGAGCCGATGGATCACTACCTGCCTCGAATTCTTCGTGCCCGGGTCTACGACGTAGCCCGCGAAACCCCCCTCGAGCCAGCGGTCAGCCTCAGCCGCAGGCTTGAGAACAGCGTTTGGCTCAAACGCGAAGACCTACAGCCAGTGTTTTCCTTCAAGCTCCGAGGTGCGTACAACCGGATGGCCCAGCTCACCAGTGATGAGCTGCAGCGAGGGGTGATTGCCTCGAGCGCCGGCAACCATGCCCAGGGCGTAGCCCTCAGTGCCCAGCAACTCCAGTGCCGGGCTGTGATCGTGATGCCGATCACCACACCAGAAATGAAGGTGCAAGCGGTGCGTGCCCGCGGAGCCGAAGTGGTGCTGCATGGGGAGACCTACGACGAGGCCTATGCGGAAGCGGTGCGTCGCAGCAAGGTCGAACAGCTCTGTTTCATCCATCCGTTTGACGATCCGGAAGTGATTGCCGGCCAAGGAACCATTGGCATGGAAATCCTTCGTCAAATCCCCCAACCGCCTGATGCGATTTATGTGGCCGTTGGTGGTGGTGGCCTCATTGGTGGGATTGCTGCCTACGTCAAAAGTCTTTGGCCTGATGTTCAGGTCATCGGTGTGGAGCCCCACGATGCTGCTGCCATGACCTTGTCACTGGAAGCGGGGGAGCGGATCCGACTGCCGCAGGTGGGCCTCTTTGCCGATGGGGTCGCGGTTCGCGAGGTTGGTGAGAACACCTTTGCGCTTGCCCAGCGCTACGTGGATTCGATGGTGACGGTCGGCACAGATGAGATCTGTGCCGCCATCAAGGATGTTTTCGAAGACACCCGATCCATCCTTGAACCCGCTGGCGCCCTGGCCATCGCAGGGATGAAGGCCGACGTCGCGCGGCGCGGTCGTAAGAACCAGGTGTTGGTGGCCGTGGCCTGTGGCGCCAACATGAACTTTGACCGATTGCGTTTCGTTGCCGAAAGAGCAGAGCTCGGTGAGGAGCGGGAAGCAATGTTGGCTGTGCAGATTCCCGAGCGCGCTGGAAGTTTGCGACAACTCTGTGAGTGCCTGGAGCGACGCAGCCTCACCGAATTCAGCTACCGCATGGGAGACGGACCTCAGGCTCAGATCTTCATGGGGGTGCAAGTGGTGGACCATGACGACCGCAGAACACTGATCAGCCACCTTCAGGACAACGGATTTCCTTGCCAAGACCTGAGCGATGACGAGCTGGCGAAGGTCCATCTCCGCCACATGGTGGGAGGACGTTTGCCTGCTTCAGCCCATTGCCAGCAGGAGGATGACTGCCTCGAACTCCTGTATCGCTTCGAATTTCCCGAACGTCCTGGTGCCCTGATGACCTTCGTCACAGCCCTGCGTCCGGAATGGACGATCAGCATCTTCCATTACCGCAACCATGGGGCCGATGTGGGCCGGATCGTGGTTGGAGTGCTTGTGAAACACGCTGATCTGGACAACTGGAACACCTTCCTTCGAGATGTGGGCTATCCCAGTTGGGAGGAAACAGGGAATCCCGCTTATCGCCTCTTCCTGGGTCAGTCAACATCTGGTTAAACCTGGGTCAAGCGATAGCTTGAGGCCTCATCCCTGAAGGGTGATGGCAGATCCACGCGCAATCTCACTGCCGGCTCGGCTCGAGGCGATTCTGTACCTGAAGGGCACACCCTTGGGGCTCAAGGAGCTGGCCCGTCTAGCTGAATGCTCTGACCAGGAAGTGGAGCAGGCCATGCTGGCTCTGGAGGCGGGCTATGCCCAGCGTGATACTGCCTTGGAAATCGTTTCCGGCAATGGCAGCTACAGCCTCCAGCTACGCACTGGTCTGGGGGAGCTCGTTCGTGACCTCCTACCCGTCAATCTCTCCACAGCGGCGCTACGCACGCTGGCCACCATTGCCCTGAAGAAAAGGATCCTCCAGTCGGATCTGGTCGAGCTACGCGGCTCCGGGGCCTATGACCACATCAAGGAATTGATGACCCAGAATTTCATCGAGCGCAAGCGCCAGAGCGAGGGCCGTTCCTATTGGCTGAGCCTTACCGACAAGTTTCACCGCACCTTCTCCGTGTTGCCTGCCAATGGGCCTGAAACCATGGCTGGGGCTGAATCGGAACCAACAGATCTTGATGACAGAGACGACGCTGTGATCGAAGCTGCATAGAGTTCCATGATCTGAACGAAGCACCATGTCAGCCGACGTAAGCGGATACTTCATCAACCTGCTGGGGGTGATCTCCAGCACCCTGGAGATCTATTTCTACGTCTTGTTGATCCGGGTGCTGTTGAGCTGGTTTCCGAATCTCGATCAAAGCAATCCCGTGCTCAGCACCCTCATCGCGATCACTGACCCATACCTGAACGCTTTTCGAGGCATCATTCCTCCGCTTGGGGGGCTCGACCTCTCGGCGCTGCTGGCCTTTCTTGCCCTGAATCTGATGCAGTGGGCCCTTGGCAATGCGCAACTTGCACTGCTCAATAGTTCTGCATTCATGGGCTGAGCACCAGGTTGTTCAGCGGTCGTCGCCACTGCCGCTGATCCTGCCTCGTTCCGCCCTACTGGCCAATTTTTCAAGGTTGGCCGTCGCCACCTCTTCAAGACTGAAGCCCAGTTCGCTGGAGAGCTGGGCCACGTACCAGAGCACATCACCCAATTCGAGCTTGAGCGACTCGCAAACCTCCGAGTCGAACACCCCTTCTCGATCGCGTAGCACCTTTTTCACCTTGTCAGCCACCTCTCCAGCCTCACCACTGAGCCCAAGGGTCGGATAAATCGGGTTTGAACCCACATCTGGATAGCGAGCCGTGGCACGGGCCCCCAGCTGATAGGTGTTCAGATCCATCCGCGTGCTGTTCAAAGAGCCTCAGCGATCGAGACAGTCCTCGATCTGACTGGAGGGTAGATTCCCTTTTGTTATCGGCCCGGTGGATGGCGCAAATCGATCTTTCCCGTCGCACCAAGATCGTGGCCACCATCGGCCCTGCCACCGAAAGCCCAGAGCGGCTACGGCAGCTGATCCAAGCAGGCGCCACCACCTTCCGGCTCAATTTTTCCCACGGTGATCACAGCGAGCATGCCGCTCGCATCGCCACGATTCGGCAGGTGTCGGCGGAACTCGGTCAGCACATCGGCATCCTTCAGGACCTTCAGGGTCCAAAAATTCGCCTCGGGCGATTTGCCGATGGTCCAATCACGCTGAAGAACGGCGACACCTTCACCCTCACATCACGGACGGTGTCCTGTAACCAGGAGATCGCCACCGTCACCTACGACAAGTTGGCTGATGAGGTCACCGCGGGTAGTCGCATCCTTCTGGATGATGGCCGCGTCGAAATGAAGGTGGAAAGCGTCGATCAGGCGAACCAGACCCTTCACTGCACCGTCACCGTGGGAGGGGTGCTCTCCAACAACAAGGGCGTCAACTTCCCTGATGTTCAGCTATCTGTTCGTGCCCTGACAGAGAAGGACAAGACTGATCTTGCCTTTGGCCTCCAACAAGGGGTGGATTGGGTTGCCCTCAGCTTCGTTCGCAACCCCTCCGATATGGAGGAAATCCGTGGTCTCATCCGTCAACACGGCCACTGCACACCCGTTGTGGCCAAGATCGAAAAATTTGAAGCGATCGACCAGATCGACGCGATCCTGCCGCTTTGCGATGGCGTGATGGTGGCCCGCGGCGACCTTGGCGTGGAGATGCCTGC
>JAYKIX010000174.1:0-4480 GCA_035286005.1 Synechococcus sp.
TGTCCGGGCTTGCCGAACAGTTCAAAGGTCGCTGGATTGTCGACCTTTTCGACCTGGCTCTTCGCGGTGCTCCCACGCTCTGGTGGGCTGATGGTCATCGAGTCGTTCCTCGAGGGACGGGATCGAGGTGGAGGGCCACCCCTCCGACAAACCGGAGGTTCATCGGGGCCCCGGGCGCAGCTCCGCAGAGCGTCACCACACCCGGGCGCCAGTGGTTTTCAGAAGCCGAAACCCCTGACTCTCACTGGAGCATTGGGCCCCAAAGAGGGGACCGCTGGCGGAAGCATAGAGGCGCAAGTCGGCCCTCAGACCCTGGGAGTTACAAAGGTTCAATCCGTCGGCGCCCCAGTCGGGGCAGGGGGTCTGCCTGAGGCGCGCTAACAGCACGCTTGACGCGATTGAAGAGGGTTAATAACAATTAATTAGGCTTTTTTAGCTCTTCGCTAACACAAACCTGCTCCTTGTGTGCGGTGGTTGATGGGGTGTCCAGAATGTCCCTGAACCGCTCAGCCTCCATGGGCCCGCTGGTGCGACGCCATGCCCTTGCCATCCTGATCAGCCTGTTGTTGGCCTTCGGGGTGGGCTGGCCCGCCTCTGCTATCAACCTACCGGGTCTGCCATGGGGCGATCAAAACCCTTCGGCCGCGCGTGCAGGAAGAGCCAAGGCCATTCCTGCTGCCGCCCCCAGCGGGAGACTTCAGGAAGTAGCAGCACCGGGCGGCGTCCAACAACTCCGTTCACGACTCGCCGGCCATCACCCTCGGCTGACCCTAAAAAGTCCTGAAGACGGCGACGTCCTTACCAACCAGGAGGGCTGGACTCTTCAGATGGAAATCGAAGACTGGCCCCTGGCAAGCGATCCCGAGCTCGGGATTGGACCCCATGTGGCGGTTCAAATTGATGATGCCCCCCCACTGCGGTTCACCGCAGTGACAGCCGGGCCTGGAGCAGGGGCCACCTTGAAGGCCAGCCTCCCGCCGTTAAGCCCAGGCAGCCACAGACTCAGCGCCTATGCGGCCTATCCCTGGGGCGAAGCGATCAAGGGGCCTGGAGCAAGCCTGCACTGGCGTCTTCATCAATTTCAGGCTCTCAAGGGGACCCAACCAGAGGAGCAGGAGCCTTGGCTGGTGATGGTCAGCCCTGCGGAACTCAGCGGAGAAGAACCACTGATGCTCGACTGGCTGGTCTGGAATGCCCCACTGCAAAACCTGCGTGATGGCGACGGGCGCTGGCGGCTGCGGCTCACATTGAATGGCGACAGCTTCCTTGTCGACAGCCAGGAGGCGCTCTGGGTGCGGCAGAGCAACACCGGTGGATCCACCAGCCTCGTTCAAATGGAACTGCTGGACGGCCTCGGTGAGCCCATCACCCCAAATTTCAACAACCAGTTGCGGGCCGTCCCAGCACGGAGCCAACGTCGCCCTGTCTGGCTTCGTTCCAAACTGACGGACCAAGAACTGGCCCGCCTGCTGGGCGAATCAGAACCCGAAATCGCGCCTGAACCAAACTCCCAAGCCGCAGACAGCAAAGCAGGCCTAGGCGCGCGCAACGACGAGCCCAATGCAGCTCCGCTCCCGCCAAAGGAAGCTGAGGATGAACCCACGGTTGGCAAGGCTTCCCAGGCACCTGACCAGGTGACAGCCCCGAGCAGCCAGCGGGATCGGCCCACAACAGAGCCAGAAACAGCACAGGGCGAAGCTGCACCCAAAGCTCAACCAGAACCGGCACCAACCAGCACCACACCGCCCACCCCCCCGGCCACAAAATCGGCGGCCCAACCCTCTCTGAAACCGGCGCCCAACGAAGAACGCCTGGCCCCCACCACCAGCCTGGGAGGATCAGCTCGGGAGCTGTTGAACGCCGACGGCACCCAGCGCTGAAGTTCGAGCCTGCCGCCCTGATCGCCCCCGACCCCCTCTCCTCCGCCATCGCTCCGGAGATCACAACCACAGCTCCCCCCGCCGCGGGGCAGGGGCCTCGGTTCGCGCTTGGACTCTCCACTAGCGCCCTGCCCTTGCTGCAACGGCTGCTGAAGTGCGGCCAGGTGCACCGAATTGCGTTGAGTTCGGGAGCCGCGAGCAGCCTGCCAACCTTTCCCGAAGAGCTCATCGTTGGCAATGCTGCCGACCTGCTGCGAGACCACTGGCAAGGGCAACTCTTGGTGGTGGGAGCCATTGGGGCTGTGACCCGGTTGATCGCCCCGCTGTTGAGCATCAAAGAAAGTGATCCCGGGGTACTGGTGCTCGATGCCGATGGTCGCTCGGTGGTACCGCTGCTCGGAGGGCATCAGGCAGGAGCAGAAGCCTGGGCCAGAGAGCTGGCGGCACTGCTCGGCGGGCAGGCCGTGATCACCGGCGACAGCTCAAGCCAGCAACGTCTGGCCCTGGACAACTTTGGCCATGACTGGGGATGGGTCCGCAGTGGCGACGCGGCTTGCTGGAGAACGCTGATGATCGACCTCGCCCAAGGCCAAGGTCTGGAGGTGAAGCAAAGCTGTGGAAGCAGCCATTGGCGGGAGTGCAAAGGCGCTGGTGCGTTGGACCGTGGTCCAGCAAGCAGCCCCTTGCTGATCACAGCAGAACAGGCTTTCGATTCAACCGATGCCTCCTGCCGCTGGCACCCAGCGGTTCTCTGGCTGGGCGTGGGATGCGAACGCAACACGAGCATCGGCCTCATTGAGCGGGCGATTGATGCAGCCTTAAGCGAAGCGGGCCTTGCACGAGAGGCAGTCGCTGGACTGAGCACCATCGACCGCAAAGGGGATGAAGCCGCCCTTCTGAAATTGGCTGAACAACACGACTGGCCCATGCGACTGCACAGCAGCGAGGCCCTGGCCAGCATCACCGTGCCCACGCCATCGGCCGTGGTTGCGGCCGAAATGGGCACCGCTTCTGTGGCCGAGGCCGCTGCCTTGCGCGCCGCCGGCCCAGAAGCACGTTTACGCCTCCCCAAGCGCATTGAAAAGGCCAACAACAACAGCGAACAGGGTGCCGTCACCATTGCCATTGCAGAAGGGCGTGATGCTTTCGCTCCCCAACGGGGGGAACTGCACCTCATCGGGAGTGGCCCCGGCGATTTGGCACTGCTCACCCCCGATGCGCGCCAAGCCCTTAGCCGGTGCGTGGCCTGGGTGGGGTATGGCCTTTACCTCGATCTACTCGAACCGCTGCGCCGGCCTGATCAAGTGCGACTGGATGGACAGCTCACCCGCGAACGGGATCGTTGCCTCCAGGCATTACACCTGGCCCAGCAGGGTGCCCGTGTGGCTCTGGTGTCATCGGGCGACAGCGGCATCTATGGCATGGCTGGGCTTGCCCTGGAACTGTGGCTCTCCCTACCGGACCAGGAACGACCTCGCTTTGAAGTGCATCCAGGCATCTCCGCCCTTCAACTGGCGGCGGCCCGAGCAGGAGCGCCCCTGATGCATGACTTCTGCACCATCAGCCTGAGCGACAGGCTCACGCCTTGGGAGGTGATTGAGAAACGCTTGGAGGCAGCCGCGGCCGGAGACTTCGTCGTCGCGCTCTACAACCCTCGGTCTAAAGGACGTGACTGGCAGCTGGAGCGAGCCCGGCAGATCCTGCTCAATGGCAGGCCCACCACAACACCGGTAGTGGTCGCCAGGCAACTGGGCCGCAGCGAGGAGGCCGTTGAGCTTCAGGAGCTCGGATCTCTCCCCGTCGAGAGCGTGGACATGCTCACAGTGCTAGTGATCGGCAACAGCAGCAGCCGGGTGTCCGCAGGAAAGCTGGTGACGCCCAGGGGGTACCCGGGCGCCGAACTGAACTAAGGAGGCAGGGCGATCAGCCTTCTCCTCCTTCTCCTCCTTCTCCTCCTTCTCCTCCTTCGGAGTGATCTCCGGCTTTCTTCTGATTGTGCCCGGCTTCTCCTCCTTCACCCGCCGCTGCGGGCTTCTGAGACTCAACGGCCTCTTGCTTCGCTTCTCCGCCTTCCCCAGCACCAGGGGCCTCAGGCTTAGAGGAACAGGCGACGGTGCCAGCCATTAACCCAACAGTGCCCAGGAACAAGGCAACGGAACGGGTGTTCATTTCACAAATCAAATCGGCATCTAATGCTACTGCGACGCGCTCTCAACAACTGAGCGTGACCCGCCGCGCCTAGTGGTCCCAAAGCCGCAACAGATTGCTGTAGCTCCGCGTGAGCAGATCAAAAACGTCGTCTTTGCCATGGCGCTGAAACTGCAGCCGCCTGGCTGTTGCCAACTCAAACAAGAGCTCCCTTTGATCCGCACGACGGATTCGACTTTCAATCCAGCCCACAGCCACCAGACGTTCACCGCGGAGCACAGGCTCCACCTGATGCAACAAGGTGCTGGGATACACCACGGCATGCCCAGCCGGTAGGCGGAGTCTGCGATCTCCCCCAGGCATCTCCAGCACCAGATCGCCGCCCTCATAGGCCTCGGGCTCGCTCAGAAACACTGTGAACGAAAGGTCAGAGCGACCTTCGGCCATCCAGG
>JAYKIX010000175.1:0-3690 GCA_035286005.1 Synechococcus sp.
GGCATCGCCTCCAGGTCGCTCCAGACGGCCCATACCCGCTCAACGGGAGCCTTCACCTCGGTGGTGACAGTGTGTTCAAGCCAACGTCCCATGGCGTTACTCAGGCCACAGCGGCGTTGGTGGCCAGGCTGGCCGCACGGCCCAGGATGGCTGCGGCAGCCAAGTGGCCGCTCATGGTCGCGCCCTCCATGGAGTCGATGTAGTCCTGGCGGGTATAACTGCCGGCCAGGAAGAAATTCGGCACTGGAGTGCGCTGGTCCGGGCGATAAGGCTCCATGCCAGGAGCCTCCCGGTACAACGACTGCGCCAGCTTGACCACATTGCTCCAGGTGAGTTTCAGGTTGCGGGCCGAGGGGAAGAGTTCCCGCACCTGGGAATCGGTATGCGCCACGATCTCTTCAACACCCTTGGGGATCCAAGGATCACCAGGGGTGAGCACGCACTGCAGCAAAGAACCCTGGCCGGGCTTGCGGTAATCCTCCGGACTGGCCAAGGCCAAGTCAGCAAAACAGCTGAAATCGGCATCTGCTGTGTACAGCAGGTTGTTCAGACCAGCCGGAGTCGCCAGGTCCGTGCGGCGCTGCTCCTGCTGCTGACCATCGCCCAGTTCCGTCACCCAACCGTCGTAGCGAAGCTGCACGGTGGCCACGGGCACAGCCTCCAGCTTGTGAATGGCCTCGAACTGCGGGAAACGTCGCCAGGCATCGGGCAAGAGGCGCTGAATTCCGGGCACATCGCAGGCCGCCAGATAGGCATCGGCCTCCACCCGGAGGTCACCATCAGGAGTCCCGAGGGTGAGGGCGGTGACCTGAGGCACGTCCTCTTCGGTGAAGTGCACGTCTTTGACCCGGTGGCGCAGATGCAATTGGCCACCTCGAGCCTGGATGTAATCCAAGATCGGGCCCGTCAGCCAACGGTGAGGTGATCCCTTCAGCAAATTGAGCTTCGAGGCCTCGGTTTTGGCCGCAAACATCATGAAGATGGTGAGCATGCAGCGGGCGGAAATTGCCTCGCAATCGATAAATCCCAGCGCGTAAGCGATCGGATTCCACATGCGGCGGATGCTCTCCATGCTGCCGCCGTGGCCCACAAACCAGTCCTGGAAGCTCACCGCATCGAGGGCCCGGATGGTGCGCATCGCCCCTTCGTAGTCCACGAGGCCGCGCACAATCGGGCTCGTGCCAAGGGCCAACGCATTGCGCAGCTTGTCAAGCCAAGTGAGCTGGGGAGTCGTGAAGAACGCCTTGAGGCCATTGAACGGAGCACCAAGGGCAAAGCGGAAATCCAGTTCGCGCAGATCTCCGCCCTTGTTGCAGAACAAATGGGTGTGGTCTTTCGGGAGCAGGTTGTCGATCGCCCCCACTTTGCGCATCAGGGCAAACAGGTTGGCGTAGTTGAAGAAGAACACATGCAAACCCATCTCGATGTGATTGCCGCCGTCATCCACCCAACTCCCCACCTTGCCGCCCATGAACGGACGGGCCTCATAGAGATCAACCTGATGACCGGCATCCACCAGATCCACGGCTGCCGCCAGACCGGCCAGACCCGCACCCACGATCGCGACCCGCACCGGCAGCCCTCGCCAACAACGGCATGACTCTATGAATGCGCCAACCCGGATCGAGCGTCCATACAGTACGGAGACCGGAGTGATCCCCGCACCATGACCGCATCCGTCCCCGCCAGTGATGCCACCGCCGGTTCAAACACAGGAACCGACATGGCCGCTCCCCACACCGCACGGGACGGCAAGGGCATCCAGATCACCGACCCTGCCATGCAACAACTGGCCAAGCTCTGTCGTGAACAAGGCGACAGCCAGGTGCTGAGGGTGGGTGTGCGATCCGGTGGCTGCAGCGGCATGAGCTACACGATGGATTTCGTGCCCAGCAGCGAAATTGAAACTGACGACGAGGTGTACGACTACACCGCTCCAGACGGCGCTGACTTCCAGGTGGTCTGCGACCCCAAGAGCCTGCTTTACATCTATGGAATGCAGCTCGACTTCAGCACCGCGCTGATTGGGGGGGGCTTCAACTTCACCAACCCCAATGCCAGCCAGACCTGCGGCTGTGGCAGCTCCTTCGCCGTATGAACGCTCTGCATGGGAATCTGAGGGCAGTGCAGCAGCAAGTGCAACGGTGACCGAGTCGCACGACGAAAGCCTGTTTGAGCAGGCGATGGACCGCTATCAAGCCGGAGCTCCGGCGAGCGAGGTGATTGACGATTTCATCACCATCACCAACGCGGCACCCCGTCAGTCGGCTGGATGGACCTGTCTCGCCTGGCTGCAGCTGCTGTGTGATCAACCCGAAGAGGCCCTCCGCTCCGCCCGGCTCGCTGTGAAGCTGAACGGGCAGGATCCACAAGCCCGCATCAATCTGAGCGTGGCGATGCTGGAAACCCAGGCCAAAGGCGTGCGAGACCACATCCAGGTGGTGCAACAGGTGCTTGCCCTCGCGCCGGAAGTCACCCAGGAACTGCAGGCCTCCATCGCCGACGGCCTGGCCCGCAAACCCGGTTGGCCCGCCCTCACCAAAGTGAAGAGCTGGCTGGAGCTCTGACGTGGCCCGGCTGCTGCTGTTGAGCAATGGTCACGGAGAAGACCTCTCCGGTGCCTTGCTCGGCCTCGCCCTTCAACGCTGCGGCCATGCGGTGGATGCCCTGTCCCTGGTCGGAGCTGGGCATCCCTACCGGGAGGCCGGAATCCCTGTGGTGGGGAAGACGCGGGAATTCAGCACCGGAGGGCTTGGCTACACCAGCCTTCGCGGCCGACTCACCGAGCTGGTTCAGGGCCAGGTGTTGCATCTGCTCCAGGGCCTGTGGCGGCTCATGCGCATCCGTCATCGTTACGCCCTTGTGGTGGTGATCGGCGATGTGATTCCGGTGATGGCGGCCTGGCTGT
Organism: Synechococcus sp.; assembly: GCA_035286005.1. Classification (GTDB taxonomy): domain Bacteria; phylum Cyanobacteriota; class Cyanobacteriia; order PCC-6307; family Cyanobiaceae; genus Synechococcus_C. The sequence continues at coordinate 2,909 of JAYKIX010000175.1, forward strand.
CCCGCCGCCCAGCCGTCACCTATCTGGTGGCCTACTCCAGCCACTACGAAGGCCGGCTCAAGCTCCCCTGGCCCTGTGGCAACTGCCTGAGCCAACCGCGCTTTCAAGCCGTCTTTAGCCGCGACCAGCTCACCGCCGACGACCTGACAGACCAATTGCAGCGCCCGGTGCAGTTTCTCGGCAACCCCTTCATGGATCCGGTGCTGGCACCGGCCCAACCCTTGCCCCCCCGCAGGCGACGGATCGCCTTGCTGCCGGGCAGCCGCCGCAGGGCCAAGGCAGCTGCAGGCGTCCTTCGTAGTGGCTGGAGTAGGCCACCAGATAGGTCGCCATCGGCCGACGGCTCAACCAGGCCGCCACCACAGGAATGACATCGCCGACCACCAGGATCAGGTCATAGCGATGGCCGATGCGCAGCAAGAGCAGCAGCCGGCTCAGCAGGTAGAGCACCTGCCCTTGCACGACCTCGGTGATCCGTCCGATCAGGCTCGTGTAGCCGAGGCCGCCGGTGCTGTATTCGCGGGTTTTACCCCGCGTGGTGATGCCTGCCTGGGTGTAGGCCTGGCCGTGGCCCACCAGGGGCAGCGCTTCAACGCTGCACCCTTGCTGCTGGAGCGCTGTTCCGATGAGGGCGGCGCTGAGGTCTTCGCCGTGGCCGTTGCTCAGCAGCAGGATGCGCCGCTGGCCGTGGTGGGCCATCAACCGTGCAGCCAAGCTTTGACCTTCTGCAGGGCCTGCCAGTCAGGGCGCCGGGCCAGGCCGTCGGCGATGGAGGAGTCGAG
>JAYKIX010000176.1:0-29126 GCA_035286005.1 Synechococcus sp.
GCCCCTGCTCGATTACTACGGTGGCGTGGCCTTCGTGGCAGACGCCGAACCACTTTGATCGAATGGGGCAAAACCGCTGCCACCACTGAACCGGCAAGCAATGCCTAACGTTTTGTGTTGCACTGATCAGCTTGGCTTATCTGAAGCGGGGCTAAGAGTGATGGCAGGAGGGGGGTAAATGGGTTGACGGAGGGTTTGCCTGGCGACCATGGTTGCGAGCGAACATTCCACCCCCCTCCTCCAGGAGCAGGTAATGGCAACTGAAACCATGGGCATCGCCCTCGGCATGATTGAAACCCGGGGCCTGGTCCCCGCGATTGAAGCGGCTGACGCCATGACCAAGGCCGCCGAAGTGCGCCTCATCGGTCGTGAATTCGTTGGCGGCGGTTACGTCACCGTCATGGTGCGCGGCGAAACCGGCGCCGTTAACGCAGCTGTGCGCGCCGGGGCTGATGCCTGCGAGCGCGTCGGCGACGGCCTCGTGGCAGCCCACATCATCGCTAGGCCCCACCGCGAAGTGGAGCCCGCTTTGGGCAACGGCAACTACGCCGGTCAGAAGGACTGAGCCTGAAAGCGCCTGATGCGCTGATCGATCTCAATCCCCTACCCGCCCCCACCGGAGAAACTCCATGAGCAAGAAGTACGACGCCGGGGTCAAGGAGTACCGCGACACGTATTGGACTCCTGATTACGTCCCCCTCGACACCGACCTGCTGGCCTGCTTCAAATGCACCGGCCAGGAAGGTGTTCCCAAGGAAGAAGTCGCCGCCGCTGTGGCCGCTGAATCCTCCACTGGCACCTGGTCCACCGTGTGGTCCGAGCTCCTCACCGATCTCGACTTCTACAAAGGCCGTTGCTACCGCATCGAAGACGTCCCTGGTGACAAGGAAGCCTTCTACGCCTTCATCGCCTACCCCCTCGATCTGTTTGAGGAAGGCTCGATTACCAACGTGTTGACCTCCTTGGTCGGCAACGTGTTTGGCTTCAAAGCGCTGCGCAATCTGCGTCTTGAGGACATTCGCTTCCCGATGGCGTTCATCAAGACCTGCATGGGTCCGCCAAACGGCATCGTGGTTGAGCGCGACCGCATGAACAAGTACGGACGCCCCCTGCTGGGTTGCACCATCAAGCCGAAACTCGGCCTGAGTGGCAAAAACTACGGCCGGGTGGTGTATGAGTGCCTCCGCGGTGGACTTGACTTCACCAAAGACGACGAGAACATCAATTCCCAGCCCTTCCAGCGTTGGCAGAACCGTTTCGAGTTCGTTGCTGAAGCCACCAACCTGGCGCAGCAGGAAACCGGCGAGAAGAAGGGGCACTACCTCAACTGCACCGCCGCAACTCCTGAGGAGATGTATGAGCGCGCCGAGTTCGCTAAGGAACTAGGCCAGCCCATCATCATGCACGACTACATCACCGGTGGCTTCACGGCCAACACCGGTCTGGCCAAGTGGTGCCGCAAGAACGGCATGCTGCTGCACATTCACCGCGCCATGCACGCGGTGATTGACCGTCACCCCAAGCACGGCATTCACTTCCGTGTGCTGGCCAAGTGCCTGCGTCTCTCCGGTGGTGACCAACTGCACACCGGCACGGTGGTCGGCAAGCTGGAGGGTGACCGTCAGTCGACCCTCGGCTATATCGACCAACTGCGTGAATCCTTTGTCCCCGAAGACCGCAGCCGCGGTAACTTCTTCGACCAGGACTGGGGCTCGATGGGCGGCGTCTTCGCCGTTGCCTCCGGCGGTATCCACGTGTGGCACATGCCCGCGCTGGTTGCCATCTTTGGTGACGACTCGGTGCTGCAGTTCGGTGGTGGTACCCACGGCCACCCCTGGGGTTCCGCCGCTGGTGCTGCCGCCAACCGTGTGGCGCTTGAAGCCTGCGTCAAAGCCCGCAACGCCGGTCGCGAGATCGAGGTTGAAGGTCGTGACATCCTTCTGGAAGCAGCGAAGCACAGCCCCGAGCTGGCCATCGCCCTGGAGACCTGGAAGGAAATCAAGTTCGAGTTCGACACCGTCGACAAACTCGACGTCAACTGATCAATCCATTTCCATCCACCTAAGGGATCCCCATGCCTTTTAAGAGCACCGTGGGTGACTATCAAACAGTCGCCACCCTGGAGACATTCGGCTTCTTGCCGCCTTTCACCCAGGACGAAATCTACGACCAAATTGCCTATATTATCGCCCAGGGATGGAGCCCGCTCGTTGAGCATGTTCACCCCAGTAATTCGATGGCGACCTATTGGTCGTTCTGGAAACTGCCCTTCTTCGGCGAGAAGGATCTGGGCGTGATTGTCAGCGAGCTTGAAGCTTGCCACCGTGCCTACCCCGACCACCACGTGCGTCTGGTCGGTTACGACGCTTACACCCAAAGCCAGGGTGCCTGCTTCGTGGTGTTCGAAGGCCGCTGATTTTCAGCGCCACCTATGGGGTGCCGGCAGCATGTCGGCGCCCCACCCCAATTTCTAATCTTCCATACGACGGGCGGACATGGCCAGCACATCCAGCCGGGCAGCAGCTCTGGAGCGCCGCAGGGCCCTCACCAACGGCGGCAAAAAGGCCGCCAGCCGGTTCAGCTCCGGTACAATTCGCGTGCGCTCGATCGAGGATGCACGCCCGACGCGCACCGCAGCTGCAGCGGCCAAGCCCGCTCCCGCTCCTGTGGCAAGTGCCCCTGCGCCATCTCCCAGTCGCAGCCTGTCGACTCCCACCGTTCAGGCCCATCGCAGCCAGGCCCGTCCGATTGCCAATCCCAGCCGAGATTTGGTGCTGTCCCGTCGGGAAGCTCTGTCCAAGCGCGGCAAGCGGGCTGATACGTCCAGAGATCGTACCCGCACCGACCTCGTCAAGACCACAGCCAAGCCCGAGTCTGCTGCGAAGCCCCAGTCCGCTGCCAAGCCGGTGCCAGCACCGAACACCAAGCCGGCCAGCCAGGATCTGGGCTTCCGCCTGGCGGTCTCGACCCTGAGCAGCCGGGCTGGCCAGGGCAGCGAGCGCCGGAGCACCCCGAAGCGATCGGCCCAGCGCGATCCCAGTCGAGCCTTGGTGCTTGCCCGTCGTGAAGCCCTGTCCAAGCGGGGCAAATCGGCCAACGCCCCCACCAGTACGTCGGCGGCGTCCGTATCCCGACAGGGCAACCCCGATATGAGCGCCCGAGAGCTGTCCCAGAAGGTTCGCGAGCTGCGCGCCAAAGTGGGAAGTGCGGGCACCAGTCGCAACGGCGGCACCAGACCCTCGGGCCCCAACCGCCACGGTGCCAAGCAGGCCATGGCCGCCGACGCCCATTGGAAAGTGGGCCAGAGCGAAACCAGCAGCGGTCAGGTTGTGACTGGAACCCAGGCCAACCGCTCCATCAAGACCACCGGCAACGAGGCGGCAACCTGTCGGGCGATCACGGGCACCGAGTACCTCGGCGCTGAAGTCTTCCAAGCCTTCTGTCAGAGCGGCCCCGTTGCCACCCAGCCGGCCAAGGTGCGCGTCAGCGCCACCAGCCATGGCAACCGGGTCACGGGCAACGAGGTGGGTCGTTCTGAAAAAGTCACCGGTGATGAGCCCGGCACCTGCAAAAACGTCACTGGCACCGAGTACGTCTCGGCCAATCAATCGGCCTCCTACTGCGGGGCAATCACGCCCAGCCCCAGGAAGGTGGGTCGCAGCCAAACCCACGGCGGCCAGCCCGTTTCGGGCGTGATGGTGGGTCGCTCCAGCAATGTGACTGGAGATGAGCCTGGTTCGAACCGGCAGCTCACCGGCACCCAATACCTCGGCGACCAGAGTCAGGTTGGTGGCCGGGCGCCAACCAAGGTGGCCAGCCTCCATACCCTGCGGGGCACGGGGATCACCGGCACCCACGTGGGGCGCAGCGAGCATGTCACCGGGGATGAACCGGGGAGCTGCCGCCTGGTCACCGGTGATGAGTACGTCGGTAGCCAGCAATTTTCCGAGTTTTGCGCCACCAAGCCCGCTCCAGAGGCCGCCAAGGTTGGCTTCAGCGTCACCAACAAAGCCCAGGTTGTCAGTGGCACCCGCACCGGCCGTTCCACCAACGTCACCGGCGATGAACCTGGAACCTGCAAGGTGGTGACCGGAACCCCCTATGCAGGGCTGGAGCAGGCCGGAGATTTCTGCACCGGCAAGGCTGTCAGCGAGATCCGCCAGCGGACGCCAGTGCGCGGATCCAACCGCATGAGCGGCATTCAGCCCGGGATTGGCGGAGCCCTGACCGGCGCGGGTCGGGGCGCCTGTGAGGCCGTCACCGGCACGCCCTACATCGGCAACGATCAATTGATGGCAACCTGTGGAGCCGCCAATGAGCAGGACTCCGACTTCCCCCAACCTTTGGCCGGGCGTGAGCCCTGGCAACAATTCAGTATTCAATCGCCATCGCGAGCGGCCCAGTTGGGTCGAGAGCGCACCGGTGCGGTCACCGGCACCAGTTATGAGCAGGGCAGCAGGATTACCGGCCCTTTTGACCTGGCCGGTGGCATGGTCACCGGCACTGAGCAGTTCCGCTTCGATCGCCGCGGCAGCCAATCGGCCCGCGGTCCGGTTCTCAACGTTCCCCAAGCGGTTGAACCGGCCGCGCCTCCCACCTCCCGCGTTACCGGTGAAGGGATCTCGGCGGGCCTGAAGATCACTGGCGATGACTGGGATCGGGGCGATCGGGTTACCGGCACCGAAGGTGTTTCAGCCCGCCGACGCAACCCCACCAGGCCCGGTTCGATGCAGGCCATGCCCAGCAGCATGCATCCCAAGCGCAACGAAGAGAGGCCTGAGCCCGTGAGCCGGGTGACCGGCTCCAGTGGCAACACCACGGCGGGATCCTTGATCACGGTGTCCGGCGGGGCCCGCGGCTGAATCCCTGATGCCCCGTCGACCTACCGCCACTCCCTACCGCCCGATGGCACCCACGGCGCCCCGCCGTCGGACCCTCACCGCCAACCCAAGCGAGCGCGCCAGAGCGCCTGTCAGTGCGGCCAGGCTTCACCCCCTGACCGATCGCCACGCCAATCGAACCCTGCAGGCTTACGACCAACAGGTCAAGGGAGCCTTTGATCGGATCGTGCCGCTGCTCAAACGCCTTTCGGCGCTCCAACATGAGGCCAATTTTATCGAGCAGGCCCAGCACCTGGCCATTGCAGAGCTTGGTTTTGCGTTGCCGTTGCCGGTTTTGGAGAAAGCCTGGGTCAGTCAGTTGGACATGAGAACCCTGTTCGCCTGGTGTGTGTTTGAAACCTATGAACAGACCAGCGACGCCTTTTTCGAGCAGGACCCCCTCGGGGGGAAGCCCGGCAGTGTTCTGGCTCAGACGTTCGATGGCTTCCTGCTCTCCTGTGGCTTCCACCTCCTCGACATCACGCCCTGTTCCGATGGCCGGCTGGCCCATGCCGTGGCCTATGCCCTGAGGCTTCCGTTCAGTTCGGTGCGCCGTCGCTCCCATGCCGGAGCGTTGTTTGACGTGGAAAACACGGTGAACCGCTGGGTCAAAACCGAACACCGTCGCTACCGCGAGGGCCTACCCAACCCCGCCCATCAGGACACCCGCTACCTCAAGGTGGTGCTCTACCACTTCAGCTCCAAGGATCCAAACCACGAGGGTTGTGCCGCCCATGGCAGCGACGATGCCCTCGCCGCTTCCTGTGGTTTGGCCCGACTCAAGGATTTTCAGCAGGCCGTCGAAAACAGTTTCTGCTGCGGAGCTTCGGTGGATTTGCTGTTGATGGGGCTGGATACTGACACCGATGCCATTCGCGTCCACGTCCCCGGCCTCGATGGCAGCACCAATCTGGATCGCTGGCTCGACGCGCAGGCTGTCTACGACGCCACCCAGAACCTCAACACCGACGATGGGCGGGCCCGCATTGAAGCGATGGTGGAGCAGGCGGCGGCCAGTAGCCCGGACCCGGGCATGGTCAAGCTGATCGCCAGGTTGCTGGAGAACAACCTCTCCCAGATTGACTACGTGCGCCAGGTTCACGATGGCAGCTATGTCGATGCGGGCCATGCCGAGAGGTTTATTGGCGTCGGCATTGGTTTTAAGGAGATTCATTTGCGTAATCTCACCTACTTCGCCTACATGGATACGGTTGAAGAAGGAGCTCCCGATCTCGATGTTGGCGTCAAGATCTTTAAGGGCCTCAACGTGTCCCGCGGCCTGCCGGTGCCCGTTGTGGTGCGGTTTGATTACAACGGCAAGGTGCCTGGAGCCCGCGAACGTGCCATCCGCCACTGCCAAAGAGTGCAGTCCGCGATGGAAAACCGCTATGCCGAGCTCTTCAGCCAGGGGCTGCTCCACGCCCTCCTTACGGTTCGCGAGCAAGACCGCCACACCCCTGCCGAGGCGGTAGGTTCCACCATCAAGTTCGCGAGCGCAGGAGGTCATTGACATGTTGATCTGCAAAGTGGTCAAGCCCCTGGTTTCCACCAACCGCATCCCCGATTTCGAGCACAAACACCTCCAGGTTGTTCTCGATGGCAGCAGCCAGAAGGTTGCCGTTGATGCTGTCGGCTGCATTCCCGGTGACTGGGTCATCTGTGTCGGCAGCTCCGCTGCCCGGGAGGCGGCGGGGAGCAAGTCCTATCCCAGCGATCTCACCATTGTCGGCATCATTGACCACTGGGATCCCGATGCCGGTAAGCCCCAGGCCCCTCCTGCCCCCGGTGCGGCCTAATGGAAATCATGCAGGTCACCGGATCCCTGGTCTGCAGCCAACGGGTGGCTGGGCTGAACCATTCCAACCTGCGCATTCTGCGCACCAGCAAGGGCAAGCTCAACGTTGCGGTGGATCCGGTTGGGGCCTCCCCCGGGAATTGGGTTTTCACCGCCAGTGGTTCGGCAGCCCGTTTCGCCTGCGGGAATCCCGAGGTGCAGACCGATCTGACCATCGGCGGAATCATCGACTTCTGGGAGCCCGACGGCTAGGCCTGCGGGGATAGCCCCCTATCCCCCAGACCTGTCTTCCCTTCAGCCCCACACCCCTGAGCCATGGCCACCCCTACCCCCCGACCCAACCCCGTCGCCGCAGCCGCTGCCCAATCCGCCCCAGCGGCGGCAGCGGCTGCGGAACCTGGGGCGGCTGGCTCAACTCCTGCGGCGGAGGTGCCCAAGGCCCTGCCCGCAGCAAAATCGGCCGCCAGCAAGCCCAGTGTCGGCCGTGCCTCCAGCACGACCCGCCGCTCCAGCGCCGCCACCACCGGTTCCCGCTCCGGTAGCGCTGGCGGCGCCGGCACCACCCGTCCATCCACCCCTTCGCGCAACACAGCCATGGCTCCTTCCATTCAGGGCATTGCCCTCGGCATGATTGAAACCCGTGGCCTGGTGCCGGCCATTGAGGCCGCTGACGCCATGACCAAGGCTGCGGAGGTCACCCTGATCGCCCGTGAGTTTGTCGGCGGCGGTTATGTCACCGTGATGGTCCGGGGCGAAACCGGAGCCGTGAACGCCGCCGTTCGTGCTGGTGCCGATGCCTGCGAGCGGGTCGGTGATGGACTGGTTGCCGCCCACATCATTGCCCGTCCCCACACCGAAGTGGAGCCTGCCTTAATCGCCACTGCCACCACCCGTCGGCTTTGAGTTCCATGGGCGCCGTTCATCCGCGCGTCCTGGGTTATCTCGGTCGCGCCCTGAGCCTTGAACTCTCTGCGGTTCAGCAGTACATGACCCAGGGCTCCCTTGTGGAGCTTTGGGGCGAAGCAGATGCTGCAGAGCGTTTTCGCCACGAAACCGTGGAGGAGCTGCGGCATGCCGAGCGGATCATCCAGCGCATGCTGGCCCTGGGGGTGGTGCCGGCCGCTTCCCAGCTGAGTCCGGTCAGCCATGCCCCAGACCTGGTTGGCTTGCTGAGGCTCAACCTCAGCTTGGAAACCACCCTGATCAACCACTACGCCGAGGCGATGCGGTTTTGTCTGCTGGTGGGCGACCCTGACAACCAGGCTTTTTTTACGGAGCTGTGGTCTGACGAACAACACCATGGTGACGATCTGCGCGCCTGGCTGGGCAGCCTCGGGTCCAGCAGCGGTGATGCGTCGCTGGAGCGAGCCACCTTCTAGTTCATCAGAATCAGTCAACGCTGACCTCGTGCCCTCTTTGTCTTGTCCGCCCCACCCCTTCCCCTGTCGATCCAGCTGGTCTGGCTCCTTCCCCTCTACGGGTTCAGTGGCATGGTGCTCTCCCTGCCTTGGGTTGCGGGTTGGTTCAAGCGCAATGGTCCGCGCCCGGCGGCTTACCTCAACCTACTGATCACCCTGCTGGCGGTGATCCATGGCAGTTTGATTCTTCAGCAGGTCTGGGACCTCGGCCCCCAGCACTTGGAATTCGGCTGGTTTCAGGCCGCCGACCTCGACCTGCGCGTCGGCTTCGATCTCTCGCTCACCAACCTGGCGGCCCTTGAACTGGTTACCGGCATGAGCCTGCTGGGCCAGGTGTATGCCCTCGGCTATCTCGATAAGGAATGGGCCCTGGCCCGCTTCTATGCCCTGGTGGGCTTCTTTGAAGGGGCGCTTGCCGGCGTGGTGCTGAGCAGCAGCCTGTTCATGAGCTATTTCCTGCTGGAGATGCTCACCCTGTCCACCTATCTGTTGGTGGGCTTCTGGTATGCCCAGCCCCTGGTGGTCACCGCCGCCCGCGACGCCTTTCTCACCAAACGGGTGGGTGATGTGTTGCTGTTGATGGGCATGGTGGCTCTGTCGGCCTGGGCGGGCTCGATGGAGTTCGGCGATCTCTACGTCTGGGCCGCTGCAGCGGATGCCAGCGGAGCCCTCACCCCCCTGGCCGGCACCCTGCTGGGGCTGGGGCTGATCGCCGGGCCCATGGGTAAGTGCGCCCAGTTCCCCATGCACCTCTGGCTCGATGAGGCGATGGAGGGGCCGAATCCGGCCTCGATCCTGCGCAATTCGGTGGTCGTCACCGCCGGCGCCCTGGTGCTGATCAAGGTGATGCCGCTGCTGCGCTTCTCCCCCCTGCCCACCACCGTGCTGCTGCTGGTGGGCACGATCAGTGCGGTGGCCGGCGCCCTGGTGGCGATCGCCCAGGTGGATATCAAACGGGCTTTCTCCTACTCCACCACCTCCTATTTGGGGCTGGTGTTCATCGCCATCGCCCTGCAGCAGCCGGCGATTGCCCTGCTGTTGCTGTTTGCCCACGGCCTGGCCAAGGCCCTGATCTTCATGAGCGTGGGCAGCATCATCGCCACCACCAACTGCCAGGACCTGACCGAACTCGGCGGGCTGGGCTCCCGAATGCCCGCCACCACCACTGCCTACCTGGTGGGTAGCGCCGGCCTGGTGGGCCTGCTGCCCCTGGGCTGCTTCTGGTGCTTCGGGCTGCTGCTGGAGACATTTGCCAGCCAGTACCCCTTCTTTGCTGCCGTGCTGCTGCTCACCAACGGCCTGACAGCCTTCAACTTCATCCGGGTATTTCGCCATGTCTTCATGGGCCCGGCCCTGCCCAAAACCAAGCGCGCCCCCGAGGTGAACTGGCTGATGGCCCTGCCGATGGTGAGCCTGACGGTGCTGGTGGTGTTGATGCCCCTGCTGATGGCGCGCATCGATTCGGTGCCCGGCATAGCGTCCTTTTCCTGGCCCGTGGCCCTGGCCGTCGCCGCCAGCGGCCTCATTGGGGCGGTGGGCGGCTCCCTGGTGCCCCTGAACAAGTTCTGGTCGCGCTCGATGACCCGGTCGCTGCGGCTGCTGCAGGACCTGCTCGCCTCCGACTTCTACACCGACCGGATCTACCGCGCCACGATCGTGGCGGCGGTGGCGGGTCTGGCCCGGCTCTCGAACTGGATCGACCAGACCCTGGTGAATGGTTTGGTGAACGGTATCGGCCGGTTGTCGCTAGCCAGCGCCGAGGGGCTCAAGCTGGGGGTGAGCGGCCAGCTGCAGACCTATGTGCTGACCGTGCTTGCGGCGATCCTGTTGCTGCTGGCCTCGCTGCAGTGGTTGCCGCTGCAGGGGCTACGCGGATGAGGAGAACACGATGCTGAGCCTGCTGCTGCTGATTCCCTTTGCCGGAGCCCTGTTGCTGGCCCTCTGGCCCGGGCGGCCGGCGGAGGGGCGCATGCGCACGGTGACCCTGGTGGTGTTGGGCCTGCAGCTGGCCTGGAGCCTGGTGGTGCTGGCCCGCTTCGACCCCGCCAACAGCGCCATGCAGTTGCAGGAATCCCTGCCCTGGGTGGACAGCCTGGGCCTCGAATACAAGCTCGGTGTGGATGGGCTCTCGCTGCCCTTGGTGCTGATCAACGGCGCTCTGACACTGGTTTCGGCCATCTGCACCCGCGATATCGACAAGCGGCCACGCGTTTATTTTCTGCTGCTGCTGGTCATTAGTGGCGCAGTGAACGGCGCCTTCCTGGCCGAAAACCTGCTGCTCTTTTTCCTTTTCTACGAGCTGGAACTGATCCCCCTCTGGGGCCTGATCGCCATCTGGGGCGGAATCAACCGGGCCTATGCGGCCACCAAGTTTTTGATCTTCACCGCCGTATCCGGCATGTTGATCCTGGGGGCTTTTCTGGGGCTGGCCCTGTTGACGGGCACCGCGGACTTCAGCCTCACGCCGATCACCGGCGAACGGCTGGCCATGGGCAGCCAGCTGCTGCTACTTGGTTCCCTGCTGATCGGCTTCGGCATCAAGGTGCCCCTGTTCCCCCTCCACAACTGGCTCCCCGACGCCCATACCCAAGCCTCCACGCCGGTTTCGGTGCTGCTGGCCGGGGTGCTGCTGAAGCTGGGCACCTATGGGTTACTGCGTTTCTGCATGGGCCTGTTCCCTGAGGCCTGGGCCCTTTTGGCCCCTGGCCTGGCGATCTGGGCGGCGGTTTCGGTGCTGTTTGGTTCGCTGGCGGCGATCGCCCAGAAGGACATGAAACGCATGGTGGCCTACAGCTCCGTCGGCCACATGGGCTACATCCTGCTGGCTGCAGCAGCGGCCACGCCGGTGGCGATCCTGGGGGCAGTTTTCCAGATGGTGGCCCACGGCCTGATCTCAGCCCTGCTGTTTCTGCTGGTGGGGATCGTGTATCGCAAAACCGGCACCCGCGACCTCACGGTGTTGCACGGCCTGCTCAACCCCGAACGGGGCCTGCCTTTTACCGGCACGTTGATGATCGTGGGGGTGATGGCCAGCGCCGGCATGCCTGGCATGGCTGGCTTTATTTCTGAGTTCATGGTGTTCCGCGGCAGTATCGGCGCGTTCCCCCTTGCCACCCTGCTGTCGATGGTGGGTTCGGGGTTGACGGCTGTTTACTTTTTGCTGCTGGTGAACCGGGCTTTCTTCGGCCGGCTGGCGGTTACTCCGCCCACCGATCCAGTGGCCCATGGCCGGCTCGATGTGAATCTGGCTGCGGTGGCCCCCCGGGAAACCATTCCGGCGATGGCCCTGGCTGTGGCGGTGTTTGCGATCGGTCTGCTGCCCTACGGCCTGGGCCGCCTGAGCGAGGCCGCCAGCATGGCCATGGTTCAGCTGCCAGCCCTGGCGGCCGCCGTGTATTCCGGAGGCCTGGGCTGATGCCGATCATTTCTGCTGAATTGGTGCGCAGCGGCGGCATGCCCAGCGCCGCCGAGCTGGAGGCCTCCCTGCTGGCCGGCCACACCCTGCTCGCCGACAGCTCGGACCATCTGATTGAGGTGGTCGATGTGCTGGATAGCTACGGCCAGGTGCTCGATGCCTACAGCAAAAACCTGATTTTCCAGGCCGAGCAGCAATTTCTGCTGCCCTTCCCGCTCTTTAAATATCTCGATGGTGATAAGAGTGTGGCCAAGATCTGGCGCCATCTCAATCACGACCGGATCAATTTCGAGTATGCCGAATACTGCATGAAAGCCATGCTCTGGCATGGCACTGGCGGCCTCGATGCCTATCTGGATTCGGAGCCTTTTGCCGCCAATTGCCGCGCCATCATTGGCCGCAAGACCCGCCGCGATCCCCTCCTGGCCCTGCTCCACCCTGTGTTTCGGGGCTTCCTGATCGAGCTGATCCGCACGGCGGCCACCACCTCTGCTCTGGGTCAGTTCTGGCGGGTGATGAGCGATCTTTTCCTGGATCTGGCCGCAGCCGAGACGGCCGGGCGGATCAGCTCGATCGAGGCGGTGGTGGAATTTATCAAGGACGGCCTGGTGGCGGCCGCCGCCCAACCGATCACCTATGCGGTGGAGATCGAGGGTGAACGGATGTGGGTGTTGCCGCCGGAGGCCGGCCTCACCTTCCTTGCGGATGTGGCCGTGCCCTACGTGGAGGCCGTCTTCCTGAGGGGTTTGCCCTTCCTGGGTACGGTGAGTTTCAACGCCCAGGCCCAGCAGATCTCGCCGGACCAGGGCCAGTTTGCCTACGGCGCCCTCTACGCCGATCCCCTGCCGAGCATGGGGGCCGGCGTGCCTCCCAGCCTGCTCATGCAGGACATGTTCCGCCATTTGCCTGAGCGGCTGCACCAGCTGTATCGCAACCGCACCAGAGGTGAGGGCGATGTGCGGGTGAAAATCTGTATGAGTTTCCAGAAGTCGATGTTCTGCGTCACCAACGCCGCCATCCGCGGCACCTTCCCATGCCCCCTCGGTAGCCAGGATCCCGCCGACCAAGCCGCCAATCGCGCCTACGCCGCTGCCTGGGCCAGCCGCCTGGCCGTGGCCCGCACCGATTGCCTGGACTGATTCATGGACCAAGCCTGGACTCCCCGCCCTAAACACGACCAGCCCGAGCGGCTGGAAAGGCGGCTGGAATTTGACGATTACGCCACAACCCGCGACTTTCTGGAGCGGCTCAATGCCCTGTGCGAGCAGCAGCAACGCTTCCCCGATATCAGCTTCGGCCGCACCTACCTCAACCTCACCCTGCGGGCTGAGGATGACAACACCCCCATTGGTGAGGCTGAGTGGGCCTTTAGTGCAGCGATTGACGAGCTGATCTGCTGATTTTCTGCAACCCTGTTCTCCCTTTATTGGCATGGGTGGTTACCCTCCTGACGACACCCTGATCGACCTGCAAGCGGCCTATGACGCGGCGGGTATCCAGGCGATGCTGGACCAGCTGGATCGGGAGCTGATCGGCCTGCGACCAGTGAAGGCCCGGATCCGGGAGATCGCTGCCCTGTTGGTGGTGGATAGGGCGCGTCAGCAGGTGGGGCTGGAGACCACCCCGCCGAGCCTGCATATGTCATTCACAGGCCGGCCGGGCACCGGCAAGACCACGGTGGCCGAGCGCATGAGCAAGATCCTGCATGGCCTGGGCTACGTGCGCAAGGGCCATGTGGTGACGGCCACCCGGGATGACCTGGTGGGTCAGTACATCGGCCACACGGCCCCCAAAACGCGGGAGATGCTCAAAAAAGCGATGGGCGGCGTGCTGTTTATTGATGAGGCTTACTACCTCTATCGCCCTGAAAATGAGCGCGACTATGGCGCCGAAGCGATTGAAATCCTGCTCCAGGTGATGGAGGGCAACCGGGATGATCTGGTGGTTATCTTTGCTGGCTACAAGGAGCGGATGGATATCTTCTATCAGAGCAACCCAGGCCTCTCCTCCAGGGTGGCAAATCACATTGATTTTCCCGATTACTCTGCTGCGGAGCTGCTGGCTATCGCCCAATTGATTCTGGCTGCTGAAAACTACCGTTTCAGTGAAGAAGCCGGCCTGGCCTTTGCTGAATACATCCAGCGCCGCATCCAATTGCCCTTCTTTGCCAACGCCCGATCGATTCGTAATGCTATCGATCGGGCCCGCATGCGACAGGCCAATCGGTTGTTCACCAGGATGGGCAGTCCGCTCTCCAAAATCGATCTGATGACCCTGGAGGCTGAGGACATCACCATCAGTCGGGTGTTTGCTGGAGAGGTGGAGGGTCTCGACCCCGCCAAGCCCCTCACCTAGGGTTGGGCTAGGGTTTTTATGTTGCCAATGTTGCCGATGTCCAACTCCCTCAAGCGTTATTCCGTTGCATGCCTGGCTGCCGCCGGCCTGGCCTTCGGCCCGGTCCAGCTGCCTGCAACCGCCGCGCCCACCTGCACGTTTCTGCAGCCGATCGGGGGGGATGGCAATTCGTCAATCGTTTCTAAGTCGGTGGGGCGAGGCAAGTTGATCGGTAAAACCAATTGGAACACCGACTTCTTCGTGACCAAGCCCTACTCGAGTTATAAATTCTTCTTCACAGCCAATTCCTCGGATGCCAACGCACAGTACCCGGTTGAGGGGTATATGAAATTCAGCGATGGATCGAATCTGCTGCTGTTCAATGCCCTGATGAATCCGCCCATGGGCACCGGCAAGATGTTTGGCCCTTTCCCAGCGGTTCCCGGCAAGCAAACCTCCCAGATCAACTTCAAGGTGGGGGCGAGCAATGACCCCGCCGCCCTGGGCTTCAGCTATCGGATCTCAGTCCAGGGCTGCCGTTGAGCCTGGCTGGAACTAGCGGCGTTTGCGGGAATCAATCTGCAGCAGGTCTCGCACCTGCTGCACCTGGCGTGAAAGGGCAGGATCGCTGTTGAGTTTGAGGTCGATCTGTTCGACGGCATACATCACCGTGGAGTGATCCTTGCCGCCAAAGGCTTCGCCGATGCGCGGCAGGCTCAGATTGGTGCTTTGACGCATCAGATACATGCCCACCTGGCGGGCTCGGCTGACGGCCCGTTTGCGGCTGGCGCTGCGCATTTCCTCAATACCGACGCCGAACACCTCCGCTACTTTTTCGATCACATGGATCGGCTTGACTTCCACGTCGCCGCCGGCAGGATCGAGCATGGGGGCCACCGATTCAACGGTCATCGGCAGGCCGGTGATCGATGCGAAGGCCACAGCCCGGGTCAGGGCCCCCTCCAATTCGCGGATGTTTGAGGTGAAGCGGCCGGCGATGAACTGGATCAGGTCTCGGGGAAGCACCATCTGCTCCTGTTCGGCCTTTTTGTGCAGGATGGCCATGCGGGTTTCCAGGTCTGGCACTTGGATGTCGGCGATCAACCCCATGGAGAAGCGGGAAATCAACCGTTCCTGCAGCTTTGGGATCTGGTTGGGGGGGCGGTCGGAGGCGATCACGATCTGGCGCCCGGCCTCATGCAAGGCGTTGAAGGTGTGAAAAAACTCCTCCTGGGTGTACTCCTTCCCTTCGATGAACTGAATGTCATCCACCAAAAGCAGATCAATGGCCCGGAACCGATCACGAAACGCCTGCATGCCGTCCTTACGGATGGCCATGATCAGATCGTTCGTAAAGGTCTCGGTCGACACGTAGGAGACCCTGGCATCCGGATCGATCTCAAGCCGGTAATGGCCGATGGCCTGCATCAGATGGGTCTTCCCCAGACCCACGCCACCGCAAATGAAGAGAGGGTTGAATTCTCGGCCGGGTGATTCGGCTACCGCAAGAGCAGCCGCATGGGCCATACGGCTGTTGGGCCCCACCACGAATCGGTTGAAGACATAACGCCTGTTGAGCCCGGGCAAGCGGCGGGGTGAGCGAGAGGTTGCAGGCCCGGCCCCTGGGGCCGAGCCCGTGCCCCTCGGGGTAGAGGGGGTGGAGTGTGCCTCGGACACCGCAGCGGCAGCATTCGATCCCGCATCGGAGGAAGCGCGCCCATCCGTTCCTTCCTGGTCATCAGAGCGAGCCTGAACAGTCACCTGAACGGGTTGGCCGAGAATGTCGCTGGCCAGTTCAGTGATGGTGTTGAGATAGTGCTTCCTCAGCCAATTACTGGCAAAGCTGTTGGGAGCTTGCAGACACAGTTCACCGTCTGAAAATCCGCTGCAGCGCACAGGCCGCAACCACGTTTCAAAGGTGGGGCGGCTGAGGCTGCTCTGGAGAGCTTGCTGCACCTTGTTCCACAGCTCGCTCCCGTTCAGCAATGGTCTAACGCCTCCTCTGGATGTGGAATCTACGCATGCCCCTCAGTTTGTTCTGAGTTTCATGAGAGCCTGTCAGAAATCCCTGAGATCTCATGGCTCGCGCCGCGCATCCTCGCCAGCCACGCCCCCTGCTCTGGCTGGGGATCGGGCTGATCGGACTCAGCATCAGCGGCTGCGACATCCAGTGGAGGCAGCGACTCGGTCTTGCACCCGAGCCCAAGCCTGAAAAGCTTCCGGAGGTCAGTGACGGCCCCAGTGCTGCACCCCTGAAACCCGGTCAAAATGTGATCGTCTCAGCGGTGGAGCGGGTCGGCCCGGCAGTTGTCCGCATCGACACGATCAAACGTGTGAACAATCCCTTGGGGAATCTGTTCGGAGGTGCCCCCTCCATCCAGCAGCAACAGGGCCAGGGATCCGGGTTCATTACCCGTTCGGATGGTCTGATCTTCACCAATCAGCACGTGGTGGAGGGGGCGGACGAGGTGTCGGTGACCCTGCCGGATGGCCGCACCTTCAACGGCAAAGTGCTGGGGGGAGACCCACTTACGGATGTGGCTGTGGTCAAGGTGGTTGCCGACAAACTGCCGGTGGCGCCTCTCGGAAATTCGAACGACCTCAAGCCAGGCGAATGGGCCATCGCCATCGGCAATCCATTGGGGCTTAACAACACCGTCACCGCAGGGATCATCAGTGCCGTCGACCGCACCAATGCCCTGGGTTCCTCCGAACAGCGCGTTCCCTACATCCAAACCGATGCAGCCGTGAACCCCGGCAACAGCGGCGGCCCGCTGATCAACGACTCCGGCCAAGTGATCGGCATCAACACCGCCATTCGTCAGGCTCCGGGCGCCGGGCTGAGCTTTGCCATTCCGATCAATCTCGCCAAACGCATCGCCCAACAGATCATCAGCACAGGGCAGGCCTCTCATCCATTTATCGGTGTGCGTCTCCAACAACTGACGCCTCGATTGGCCAAAGAGATCAACGCCACCAGCACCAATTGCAAGGTTCCGGAGGTGAATGGAGTCCTGGTGATCGAAGTATCGGAAAACAGTCCCGCATCCCGTGCTGGGATCAAAGCCTGCGACCTGATCCGGTCGGTGGGGGGCAAGCCAGTGAAAGACCCCTCGGAAGTGCAAATAGCGGTTGACCGGGGTCGGGTTGGTGAGCGCTTGCCCCTCACCGTCGAGCGCAACGGCACCATCGTGGAGATTTCCGTTCGTCCTGCGGAGTTACCACGCCGACCTTGACGTTCCAGCCAGCCCCCCATGCCCCTCGACCCACCTTGGTGGTCATGAGCCGCTGGCCAGCCTTCGGGCGATGCAAACGCCGGCTCGCCAGCAGCATCGGGTCCGCTGCCGCTGCTGCGGTTCAGGCGCGACTGAGGGAACACACCCTGACCGTGGCCACAACGATGGCCCACGAGGGGCTTCTGGATCTGCAGCTGGCCATGAGCGGCGCGGGCCTGGCGACCCAGAACCGCCGCGCCAAGCACATGGTGACCCTGCAAGGGGGAGGACATCTCGGACTGCGCATGCGGCGTCAACTGCTGCATGCCAGCCGTGGACGGTCGCTCGCTGGCCATCGACAGGCTCCTCTGATGATCATCGGCACCGATCTCCCCTGCCTCAGCCGCCGGGATCTGGCCAGAGCCATCGACCTCTTGACTCACCAACCATTGGTGCTCGGACCTGCCACAGATGGTGGCTACTGGTTTCTGGGACTGGGATCAACCCTGGCCGCCCAATGTCCCGCCTGGCTGTTCACTGGGATGCCCTGGGGCAGCTCACAGGTGCTGGCGATCACCTGTGAGCGTGCTGCGGCTCACGGAATCGAACCTGCGTTCCTCGAATGGAGAAACGATATCGACCGATTGGAAGACCTGAGCGAATGGCTGGGATGACCACCAGTGTTCCGGCTCTGAGTGTGATCGTTCCCTGCCTGAATGAAGCGGAGCGGCTTCCCCTGCTCTTGGCCGATCTTGGCCGCTGGAATGGTGAGATTGAACGGATCGTGGTGGACGGGGGCAGCGACGACGCCACCGCGGGGATTGCCCGACTCGCCGGAGCGTCCTGCGTGCGTGCCCTACGCCGCGGCCGCGGAGCCCAGCTGGCTCACGGAGCCAGACAAGCGACGGCCCCCTGGCTGCTCTTTCTCCATGCCGACAGTCGCCTGAACCATGACTGGCCCATGGCCGTTGAGGCCGTGATCAGCAAAGCCAGCACCGAGCATTCCGCCTGGTTCTTCGACCTGCATCTGAATCCCAGGAGGCCTGCGCTGCGTTTACTGGAATGTGCCGTGTCCTGGCGAAGCCGCTGGCTTCAAAGACCCTATGGAGATCAGGGACTGTTGCTCCACAGACAGCTCTATACCCAGGGCGGCGGCTTTGCCCCACTGCCACTCATGGAAGATCTCGATTTCGTGCTGCGACTCGCCCAATACGCACAATTCCGCCCCATTGGCCAAACCCTGGAGAGCGATGCACGCCGCTGGGATGGCATCAGTCTGATCAAACGGAGCTGGTGCAACTTCCGCCTGCGCCAGCGATGGCGACAGGGAGACAATCCCGACCAACTGGCTCGTGAGTACTACGGCCCTGCGACGTGAGAGACCTCAGGAGGCGTACCAAAATCCACAGCGATGCCCATAGGGCTCGAGCTCCCAGCCCAAACGCTTATAGAAGGGCAGAACTCCAGGATCGGCGAACAGGGTGACTCGCTCAGTGCCGAGAGTCTTCAAGGCATCCATGAGGTAATCCATCAATTGCTTCCCCAGCCCGGACCCCTGATAAAGGGGATGAACAGCCACATCCCAGATCGTGGCATCAAGCACACCGTCACCGGTGCAGCGGGCAAAACCCACCAGACGGGGCAGACGTGGATCATGGCGCCAAAGACCCACAACGATCAGGCTGTGGTCGAGGGCACGACGCACGCGACGCACCGGGCGCCGGCTCCAGCCCACGGATTCGAGCAACCGCTCCAGTTCCACCAAATCCATCGGCCTTGACTGGCTGAACACAAGGCTCACCTGTGAATTAGGGGTCTGGCAGAAGCGGGCGTTTTCCCCATACGCCTTGACCAGGGTCTCCGCTGTAA
Organism: Synechococcus sp.; assembly: GCA_035286005.1. Classification (GTDB taxonomy): domain Bacteria; phylum Cyanobacteriota; class Cyanobacteriia; order PCC-6307; family Cyanobiaceae; genus Synechococcus_C. The sequence goes on from JAYKIX010000176.1 coordinate 18,927, forward strand.
GTGCAGGGGATCCGATCACCCGGAGAATGCCAACTGGTCCTGATCTTGGCGTATCAACGCCTGGCGGCAGGGCATTCTGGAGGACCCACCTCGCGCCATGACCACCGGCCCCCTCCTTGTTGGTGCCCATGGATGGCTCCTCAGCCGCAAGGTCTGGGGCCCACTGGAAGGCGATTGGCACCGCTTCAGCGCCGCCCATCCAACCCGGTGGAGGCTCTGGTGTCCTGACCTGCCTGGATTCGGCCAGCGCGAGCGCCCACAACACCTCAGGCCCACCCTCGCCGCCTACGGACGCTGGCTCGGGGAGCAAGCACTGGCCCGGGCCCAAGGGGCTCCCTTGGTGTTGATGGGCCATTCCCTTGGGGCGAGCGTTGCCCTTCACGCTGCCCAAGTTCTGCAAGAGCATGCTCCTGAGCAACTCCGGGGGGTGATCTGCATTGCCGCCGGTGGAGGGATCTATCAACCTCGACCCTTCCGCCGCCTGCGTCAGGGTGGCCGCTTGGCCGTACGGCTGCGCCCACCACTCCCCCTGGATCTAGGCCCCTTTCAAGCGGAAGACAGGGCAGCCCTTGGACTGCTGGTGAACAGCACATGCAGGGGAGCCATCCGCCAGATCCCCAAGCTCGTGGCAGACCTCTCAGTGGCGAGCCTCTGGATCAGCGGCAGCAGAGATCAGGTCATGCAACCGGGATATGTCCGCCATCTGGCTGGCTACAGCCAGCACCATCGCCTGATCCGCCTTGAGGGGTGCGGCCACTTACCAATGCAGACCCATGCCGCTGAGCTAACCGCCTGTCTGCAAGCGTGGTTACAAGAGCGCCTCTAACGGGCTCTAGCCAGAGCCCGGCCCTTTAAAGCTTGGCCAGGCCACGCTCTTGGAGTTCCGCCAATTCGGCGTAAAGACCTCCTTGTGCACGCAGCTCTCGATGGGTCCCCTGTTCAATCAACTGACCTCGCCGCAAGACAAAAATCCTGTCTGCTGCCTCCACAGTTGCCAGTCGATGCGCAATCACAACCGCTGTGCGCTTTTCGAGCAAGCGATCCAGATCGCGCTGAAGCGTTGCTTCTGTTGAGGGATCCATGAAGGCAGTGGCCTCGTCCATCACCAACACCGTTGGATTACGAATCGCCACGCGCGCCACAGACAGAAGTTGACGTTCACCAGACGAGAGATTGCCACCGCGCTCGCGAAGGGTGGTTTCAAGCCCATCCGGCAATCGTGCGAGTAAGGGGTCGAGGCCGAGATCACGGCAGACCCCCCGTAGGCGATCGTCTTCGATGTCGACATCAAGGCGCAGGTTGTCTCCAACGGTGCCACTGAAGAGGAAGGTGTCCTGCAGCACCACACCAAGCTGGCGTCGAAGCTCCTGGATCGGCAGCGTTCGAATGTCTCTCCCATCGAGAAGGATCCGTCCCTCCTGCGGTTCATAGAGACGACAAAGCAAACGAATCACCGTGCTCTTGCCAGAACCGGTGGGTCCCACCAGCGCCACGTGCTCACCGGCGGCGATCCGGAAGCTGAGGTTGCGAAGAATCGGCTCGTCCGGACGGTACGCAAAGCTCACGTTCTCAAACACCACCTCCCCTCTCGGAGGGAGGCCTGGGGTGTGATCCGTTGAGATGCTCACTGCTCCTGCTTGATCAACAATCTCAAGAGGCTCTTCCAGCAACTCCCCGATCCGCTCGACCGCTGTCAGTCCTCCCTGGATCTGGGTGAACCGTTCCGCCAGTTGACGGAGGGGATCAAACAGACGCTGGGAATACAGGATGAAGGTGGTGAGGGTGCCAAGGCCCATGGAACCCGAGGAGACCATCCATCCCCCGAGGGCCAGCACAAGGGCAACGGCACCGAGAGCCACCCACTCAATGAAGGCTGAGATGCTGCTGTCGAAAAAAATCGTGCCATTCACGGCGCGGCGGTAGGCCAGACCAGTGGTCTGAAAGCGGGAACCATTGACAGCTTCACGCCGGAACATCTGGACCACCTCGAGACCTTGCAGGTTCTCCTGGAAGTCAGCGTTGAGCTGAGAGAGTTCTTCGCGGACCCGATAGTTGGCTTTGCGATAGCGCCGCTGAAGCCACAAGATCACCAAGGTGACAGGAATCTGGGCCGCCAACAGGAGCAGGCCGAGCCGCCATTCCACCGCCAGCATGGTGCCGGCAATCACCACCAAGCTCACCAGATCGCCGAGCACACCGACAGCTCCACTCCCGAACACCTCAGCCAGGGCGTCCACATCGCTCGTCAGTCGGGTGAGCAATTTGCCAACCGGCATTCGGTCGTGGAAACGGACCGAAAGGTTGATGGCATGGGCAAACAGGTCTTCGCGGATGCGCGCGGTCAGACGCTGCCCCACCGCCTGAATGTTGAACGACTGCACACCTTGCAGAGCCAGGCGCAACAGCACCGAAAACAAGAGAATGCCAACGATGAGGCGCATGGCCTCAGACGTTTCCAGACCCTGGAGCAAAGGCAGCACCGATTCCTTGGTGTCACCTTCAACCCTCCGCAGCACAGCGATGGCCTGACCCACGAGCAAGGGCTGGATCGCTCCAGCCATGGCCACCGGGATCAGCAGCACCAAAGTGAGCATCAAGCGACGGCGATCGCGGCCGAGATAACGCCCCAACCGCTTCACCCGCTGCAGATCGGAGCCCGCCATCAGGCGCTCACCAAGGGTTCAGAGGTGGCCACACGCATGGCATCAACGATCTGACGAAGTTCACCGTTGTCGAGCCGCATCGACAGGGGATGACCTACCAGACGCGCAGTGGTGTGAAACAGATCTTCGATCGCCACCAGACCGTTGTCACGAAGGGTGCGTCCTGTGGCCACCAGGTCCACAATCGCCTCGGCAATCCCAGTGATGGGACCCAGCTCAACGGAACCGGTGAGATGCACCAACTCAACCGGCAACTCAAGAGCATCGAAATAAGCCCGGGCGCAACGGGTGAATTTGCTGGCCACGCGGCAATGGGGAGGCAGATCAGACGCCCGTTGGTATCCGCTGGTTTCTTTCACCGCGACAGCCATGCGGCAGCCACCGAAGTTGAGATCCACCAGCTGGGCCACGGGCATTTGGTGCTCCCGCAGCACGTCATAGCCGACGACCCCAAGCTGGGCCTGTCCATAGGCCACGTACACAGGAACATCTCCGTTTCGAACCAGCAGGGCTCGGGCCCTGCCACAACGGGAAGGCACCATCAGCTGACGGTTGTCAGGATCGAGCACGGTGGAAAAATCCAGGCCCGCCGCCTGAAACCGCGCCACCGAATCCTTCAGCAGCGCTCCTTTCGCCAGAGCGACGGTGATCATGGATTGATGCGTCGACCTGGACTTTAACGATGCCCCCGACCCCAGCGATCGCCGTTGATCCAATCCCCGTGGCGGATGGCATCCATCAGCTGCCAGTTCTCACCGACAACATTGTCTGGTTCTGGGTCCAGAACCCAAGGTCCGTTGTCGTGGATCCAGCGGTGGCAGAACCCGTCATCCAATGGCTGGAAAAACGCAACCTGCAACTCGAGGCGGTGCTGCAAACCCACCATCACGCTGATCACATCGGCGGCACACTCCAACTGCTGCAACGCTGGCCGAAGGCTGCGGTGGTGGCCGCCGCAAGCGACCGGAAGCGGATTCCCTTCCAGACCATCTCAGTGCAGGGAGGGGATGCGGTTCCCCTACTGGGGCAACACCTAGAGGTTCTCGACGTGGCAGCCCACACCCGTTCCCATGTTGCTTATGTGCTGCCTGAGGGCGGCCGGCGCGGGGACCCACCCGCACTGTTCTGCGGCGACACGCTGTTCAGCGGAGGATGCGGGCGACTGTTTGAAGGCACACCCGCCGACATGCATTGCGCCCTTCAACGACTGGGCCAGCTTCCGCAAGCAACAAGCGTGCATTGTGCCCACGAATACACCGAAGCCAACCTGCGCTGGGCCGCAGCGATCAGGCCCAACAACCCGGAGATTCAAGCCCGCCTCCAGATGGTGAGTCAGCTGCGACGCGAAGGGAAGAGCAGCCTTCCCAGCACGATGGCGATTGAAAAAGCCACCAATCTGTTTCTTCAGGCATCAACGCCGGAAGCACTCGGGACCCTGCGAGAGCACAAGGATCACTGGCGGGGCTAATCCGCAGCTCGCAACTGGATGCGCTCGGGATACAACAACACCGATTCCCCAAACCGGAGGGCCAATCGGCAACGGGTCCCGCGCCGATGATCTTCGGCAAGGGGCAACCGCAAGCGCAGTTGCTGTCCACAGGCTTCTACCCGGTAAAGCCACTCACGGCCCAAAAATTCTCGCCCCATCACGCAGGCTTCTCCGGTGGGATCAAGGGTGAGGGATAGAGCGGAAGGATCCACGAGCAGCAGAGATTCCCGGGCGAGCGGGTCAGGAGAGGATCCGAAGAGGGCATCGGCCGATTGCTCTGCCTGCTGGAGGCATCCGAGCAGACATCGCCAACGACCTGCACCATCCCGATCCACCGGCAACAGATTGCCCTGAAGCACGAAGCGACCCACAAAAGGGGTAGCCGGAGACTCCACCAGGGTGCGGGGAGAAGCGCACTGATGCAGGATGCCGTCCTGCATCACCGCCACGCGATCACAGATCGCTAGCGCCTCAGCAGGGTCATGGGTTACCAGCACCCCAGAAGTGCCACAACGACTTAAAACGGCAGGGAGCTCACTACGCAGTCGCAACCTCACTTCCACATCCAGATTGGAAAAAGGCTCATCCAGCAGCACCACGGCAGGGGCAGGGGCCAGCGCCCGGGCCAGAGCCAGACGCTGACGCTGGCCGCCTGAAAGCTCATGGGGGTAGCGCTTCGTCAGCCGCTCTAGACCAAGCAGCTCCAGCAACCAGGCCGCGCGACTTGTGTCTTGTCCACGCCTCAATCCAAAACAGGTGTTCTCCCAGGCCGTGAGATGGGGAAACAGGGCGTAGTCCTGAAACACCATGCCCACACCGCGCCGTTCCGGCGGCAACCAGCGTTGCGCCGTGGCCACGGGTTGACCATGCATGCACACTGCACCGAGAGAGGGAACCTCAAATCCGGCAATCAGGCGCAGGAGTGTCGTCTTTCCACATCCTGATGGCCCAAGCAGACCCACAAGCTCGCCGGGCTGAAGCGCCAGATCAATCCCTTGAAGTGTCCAGTCGGCACTGGTGGAGCCATAGCGATGCCAGAGGCCACGAACTTCCACGGGTGGAGCAGAGGCAGCACTCACTGTCAAAACTGGTGGCTTCCCGCCATGAACACCGAAGGCGATGATGCAGGTCCATTGTGCGTCCCCACCATGTCGCCTTCACCGACCCAAGCGATCACCACGGCATTGGCGCCCGCTCCCGTCGGCCCTTACAACCAGGCGGTGAAGGCAGGCGACTGGCTCTACTGCTCAGGTCAGATCCCCCTTGACCCTGCCACAGGAACGATGGTGGGCGACGGCGATCTGGAGGCGGAAACCCGTCAGGTTCTAAAGAATCTCAGCGCTGTGCTGAACGAAGCAGGAGCGGATGCATCCCGCGTTGTGCGCACCACGGTGTTTCTGGCCGACCTCAATGACTTCCAGAAAGTGAACGCTCTTTATGCCGAGATGTTCGGTACAGGCGTCAGCCCGGCGCGGGCCTGCGTGCAGGCGGCGGCACTTCCATTGGGAGCCAAAGTTGAAATCGACTGTGTCGCTTATCTCGGGTAAGTCGCAAAAAGCCACGGGGTTGACCAGCGGTTTCATAGGTTGAGTGTTGCGCTGCGAGACCCCATGGCACAGGCCAAACTCACCATTGGCGAACTCGAAGCGGGCTATCCCCTGTATTGCAAGGCCCTAAGACGGCTTTTGAAAGAGGGTCGCAGCGTGGACGACATCAAAAAAACGGTTTGCTGGGGGCACCTCGAAACTCTCAATCGCTGCCTTCCCGGTCGCTACAAGGCACCCTCCTACTTATTAGCCTTGATACGTCGCGATCTGGAAAAGCCCAAGGAGTAGCACTGAGGGCCTTCTTCAGGTGAGGGGACGGGATGGGTCTCTCCCCTCCAGCTCACCCTGAAACACCCGACTGCTGAGAATGTCGGTCGCTTGAATGGTGATCAAGTCGTCTCGATCCAACGGTTCGCCCATCCGGGAGAAGAGGCGATTGGCCTGACGCAGGCGCATGCGATCGATGGCATTGCGAATGGAACGAGCATTGGCGAAAAAAGGCAACTGCCGCCGACGCACGATGTAATCCGTGAAAGCCCTTACAGCACCATCATCAAAGCGGTAATTCTGCTCCCTGAGGAGCTTCTGGGCAATCTCCATTAACTCTTCATCGCTGTAATCAGGAAAATCAACGTGATGAGAAACCCTTGACTTCAAGCCTGGATTTGACTGATAAAACGTTTCCATCTCATCCTTATAACCAGCAAAAATCACAACAAAGTCAGACCTCTGTCGCTCCATATCCTGCAGCAGAATTTCAATTGCTTCAGCACCGTAATCACGTTCATTACCCGGCTTATAGAGGTAATAGGCCTCATCAATAAACAACACACCTCCTTGCGCCCGCTTGATCATCTCCCGGGTCTTCGGGCCGGTATGTCCGACGTATTGCCCTACCAGGTCATCCCGGGTCACGGTGACCACGTGTCCTTTACGCAGGTAGCCGAGGCGATGAAGGATCTCAGAGATGCGAATGGCCACTGTGGTTTTTCCCGTTCCGGGTCGCCCCGTGAACGACATGTGCAGCCCTGGGGCTGCACTCGTTAGGTCCATCGAGCGACGAGCTTGTTCAACAAGCAGGAGAGCCGCAATCTCGCGGATCCGTGTCTTCACGGGAATCAGACCAACAAGATCCTGATCCAACTGCTCGAGGACCTCAGCCACACCCGAATCGGCGTAGCTAGAGGCAAGGTCAATCGAGCAATCCATCGACACCTGCCGCAAAGGCGTGGTCCTCCGGCTGAAGAGGGGCCCCCTCACTCTCATCAAGGGGACGCAACGTGATGTTCACGTAGGTCTTTCCGAAGCTGATATCCGGGAATCGCTGTCTGTCCTCACTGAAGCTGCCCAAGCGATCCAGGAAGTCACGGGTCGCGCTATAAGTCTCAAATTCGAACCGTCGCTCAAGGCGGATCGGTCGATTGCGCTCTTCCCAACCGTGCTTCACCACAACCCTGCCGGAACTGTGCTGAACCTAGAGCAGAGCATCGCGGCGGCAGCCCATCAGACGCTCAGCCCAGGCATGGGCATGGTCGCGGTTGGCCTGCTGTGCTGCCGGGTCAGTGCTGTCAAGCGGATGAGGCATGGTGCCAGCGATAGCCCCATTGGTGACGCAAAACATCGACTTCTGGAAGCTCACGCAGATCTGCACATGAGCATCGACCTGACCGCGCCCATGGCTGTCGTACCAGCGGCTGAGCTCCTCGGGCAGATTGCGGAACATATCTGACATGCAGAGGCTGGGGGGAATGCCCGCCCCCATGCTGGGAATCGGGTCGGCGTAAAGAGCGCCGTACTTGAAGCTGCTGATATCGGGAGCAATCTGCTGGGCTTGAGCGTTGTACGAAACGGTGCCAAGGAAGGGCATCCCTCTGAAGAACACGGCCTCCACATAGGGAACAGCCACATCCGTGAGGAAGATCAGGCCAGCATCTGGAGGAAGAATCCAGATATCTTCCCCGGATTCCGTCACTTTGTACGTGATCGGATTGGCCGCAGCGGTGACCAGGCCGTCGCGAATGTGATGGACCACATCATTCACGCAGGCCACCTCACCAATCTTGTAGCGACGGGCCAGATCAATAAAGATGTCACTCATCACTCGCCAGAACAGGCCAAGCGCATAGATGGTGGTGAGCGATCGAATCGCCTCAGGCGCGAAAGCAGGGAACAGCCGGTTGATCAGCGCCATGAGCGGGTCGCGGCGGCAACGCAGTCGAATGATCCGGTCGCAGGCCTGAAGGAAGGGTTCGGTATCGAAATAAGCATCCATGCCACCGGTGGCATGCCAAAACATCGCCTTCTGGCAATACTCGGCGTACTCAAAATTAATGCGGTCCCCCATCAGGTGCTTCCAGAGGCGATCGAAGGAGAATCCCTCATGGAAGAAGCGCATCACAGGGAAGGGCTTCAACAGCTGGGTTTCGCCCTGATACACCAGGTTCCTGCTGTAGGCATCGAGAACAATGCCGTAGCTCTCAAGCACATTCACCACCTGGAGGAGATGGTCAGGTGTATCGGCGAGCAAAGGGCGATCCGTCAGCAGCCGAGCCATCAGCTCATCGAGATCGGGGAGTGCAGGAGCGAGGGAAGGACTTTGGGTGACGGTCATCAGGAAAGACCTCCAGTGATCGAAGCGATGGCAAGTTGGCTAAGGCCGGTGGTGGCAGCCTGACTCAGACCGACCAACAAGTGAGGGACAAGACCGAGCACAAGCACGCCCAGGGAGAGAAGGATGGCTGGCATCTGCTGGGCGACAGGCACGGGCAACAGGACACGAGGAGTGGGGTCACGGCCTGGAGCAATAGCCAGGCGGCCAAAGAAGGCGCGGTTCACCAGCAGCAGGAAATACACCGCTGTCAAGCCAGATCCGACCATGCTCAGCAAGGTGGCCAAGGGGAAGGGCTCGAGGCTGCCCCGGAAGATCAAAAATTCGGAGATGAAGCCCGCCATACCGGGGATACCGGCACTGGCCATCACGCCAACGATCATCAGAGTGCCGCTTAATGGCAGCCCCCTCTGGGGATTCAACAAGCCGCGGAGCACATTCAGATCCCTGGTGCCGGTGCGTTCATACACAACGCCCACAACGAGGAAAAGAATGGCTGAGATCAGGCCATGGCTGACCATCTGGAACAGGGCACCGATCAAACCAAGAGGAGTTGCAGCGGCGGCAGCCAGGAGCACATACCCCATGTGACCGACAGAGCTGTAGGCCACCATCCGTTTCATGTCGGACTGGGCGATGGCGGCCAGTGATCCATAGAGCACAGATACGGCAGCCCAACCAGCCAACCACGGGGCCGCCACATGCCAGGCCTCAGGAAAGAGGCCGAGGCAGAAGCGCAAAAGCCCATAGGTGCCCAGCTTGAGCAACACCCCCGCAAGGAGAACCGACACAGGAGTTGATGCTTCGGTGTGGGCGTCAGGAAGCCAGGTGTGGAAAGGAAAGAGGGGGATCTTGATGCCGAAGCCAATCAACAGAGCTCCCATCAGCAGGAACTGGGTGGCCATGGGCAACGCACCGGGAAGCACTGGATTGAGGCTGAAATCAACGCTGCCGGTGAGTAACGCCAGCCCCAGGAAGGCCCCAAGGATCAACATCCCCGACACTGCGGTGATGATCAAGAACTTGGTGGAGGCATAGGCCCGGTTGGCTCCGCCCCACACGGCAATCAGCATCCAAAGAGGAATCAGCTCCAGTTCGTAGAAAAGGAAAAACAGCAGCAGGTTCTGGGCCAGGAAGGCGCCGTTCACCGCACCGCTGATCACCAGCAGGAGGGCGAAATAAATGCGAGGTCGATTCTCAATGTTTCGGGAGGCCAGTACCGACACCAGGCAGAGAACACCATTCATCAGCACCAAGGGCATGGACAGGCCGTCCACCGCCAGCGCGTAGTCGAGCCCGATACTGGGGAGCCAAGCCACCTGCTCAATCAACTGGAGGCCGGCATCGACGGGATTGAAGGGGAGCAGCACAGCCGCACTGGCGATGCACTGAACGACAAGCACCACCGCAGAGACCATGCGGAAGAAGGCACTGGTGCGATCACCTGGAATCAAGGTGATCAACAGGGCTCCCAGAAACGGGATCAGTAATAAGAGAGAGAGCAGCATCGAGCGATCAGCGCAGAAGCCAGCTCAGGGAGCTGAGGAAAACAAAGATGGCGGCCACCACCGTGAGCACGTAGGTCTGACTGCGGCCGCTGATGCTGAGCTTGAGATTCTCAGCACTGCTCAAAGAAAAACGAGCCATGCCGTGCAACAAACCATCGACCACCACGCGGTCAAAATTGGAAGCAAGCCTTGAGAACGCGGCCACCACATTGACGATGGTGAGGCGATAAAAACGCTCTGTATAGAAGTCGTAGGCCAAAAGATCCTGAACCCACCGCAACACTGGATTAATGGAGCGGGACCAGGCCTTACTCAGCGGCAGCAAGATTCCTGCGATCACGCCGACCAGGCCGCTGCCGACCACAAGCCCTGCTGCCCAGAGGGG
>JAYKIX010000177.1:0-4764 GCA_035286005.1 Synechococcus sp.
ACTCAGACGCCCGAGCCCAGTTGAGGTTGCCCAGCAACGTGTTGATCTCACCGTTGTGGCCCAGCAGACGCATGGGCTGCGCCAGAGGCCAACGGGGCAGGGTGTTCGTGCTGAAACGGCGGTGATAGACCGCAAAACTGACGGCGAAGCGGGTGTCGCGCAGGTCGGCGTAGAAGGCAGCTAGCACCTCCGAGCGCACCATGCCCTTGTAAACAACCGTGCGGCTGCTCAGAGAGGCGACGTAGACGTCGCGTCCGCCATCGGGGCCGAAGGCTTTGCGGGCACGATCGCCCAGACGGCGGCGCAGCCTGAACAGAAGCGCCTCGAGGGCATCACCACTCTGGCCACCCTCCACCAGCCACTGATGAATCGAAGGGGCTGTTTCACGGGCCAGAGGACCGAGCACCGCCGGATTCACCGGCACCTCACGCCACCCCAGGGAACGCAAACCCAAGGCCGCTGCCTCCTCAGCAGCAAAAGCCTGGGCCTGGGCGCGACGCTCGGCATCGGCAGGCAAAAACAGCATGCCCAAACCCCGGCCAGCTCCAGCGGCCGCCACCTCGGGCCAAACGGCCTTTAGGTAATCCCAGGGGATGCCGCACAACACACCGGCACCATCACCGGAATCACCATCGCCACCACAACCGCCGCGGTGCTCCATGCAACCGAGGCCACGCAGAGCCTGCTCCAGCAGCCAGTGGCTGGCCTGCCCTTGCAACTGGGCGAGGAACCCCACTCCACAGGCGTCCTTCTCTCCAGCCACTGCTTCAGGAGCACGGGTATCGCAATGGGGCCAAGAGGAGGCGGGGAAACGGGTCATGTTTTTCGATCGAATCGGTCGTCAGCCGCAGCGCATGCATCCTGCGGCGGCACTAACGCGGTTGACGATCCTAAGGACGCGTGGTGCGCTCAAAAAATCCGGCTAGCGTCCCACCCATGGTTTCGAATCCGCCACCCCCAGCCCAGATCGTGCAGGTGCGAGCTGCACAGCCAGTGCAGGGAACCCGCCTACGCCTGGCCGGGACAGAGATCAAGAGCCCTTGGCTGTGGGTCGGCAGCGACCAGCGCCAACCCGATCAGCTTTGGCTGCCGCTGGATGTGCTGATTGCCCGCTTTGGCGTACAGCGCCAGCGCAGCACGTCTGGAGACCAACTCGAGTGGTACGGCCAGAAAGCCGCGCTCAACAGTTTTCAGCAGCGCACCATCGATGACGAGGTCGCAATCGATGTGAGCAACTGGCTTCAGACCTTGGGCGTGAAGCTGAACCGCTCGGGCACCAACCTTGCCGTTGATCTTCCAGCGCCCCAGCTGCTTGAGCTGCGACGGGGCAAAGGCAACACCGCCAGACGTCTGGTTCTGGATCTGAGCGGCCCCGCCCTTCTGCAGCGCCAGGGCAACGACCTGGTACTGGAACTACGCGCCTCTCCAACACAGGAAGGTCAATTGCGCGCCTTGGGGGTCAAGCCCCGCCGTGGGCAAAGCACACTCACCCTTCAAGGCCAAGCCACATCCCTCTCCACACTCACCCTTGCTGGCCCATGGCGGATCGTGCTGGATGGCCTCAGTTCCGCAGCTGAACCCAGCCTGGGTGGCCGAGACCCCTTGGCGGCATCCTTGCTCAATCCCACCGTTCAGCACCTGGTTCGTAAAGGCCTGGTGCTCGATCGACGCGTGGTGAAAGTGGGCGTCAAGCCGCTTGTGATCTATCGGGTGGGAGCCAATCCCGATGCCCAGGATCTACAACTCCAACCGCTGGCACCGATCAGCGGCCAGCAGGGCCTGCGCTTCCTCGGCCAGCTGGCCCAGCCTTCTGGAGCGTTATTCGCCATCAACGGCGGCTTCTTCAACCGGGTGCGCCAGCTACCCCTGGGTGCGGTCAAACGCAATGGCACCTGGCTCTCGGGTCCGATTCTCAATCGGGGCGCAATCGGTTGGAGCGGCACTGAACGGCTCCAATTCGGCCGGCTGCAACTACTTGAACAACTCACTGTCGAAGGGGGCCGCAGCTGGAGGCTGGGTTACCTCAACAGTGGCTATGTGCAGCGGGGGTTAAGTCGTTACAACCGGGCCTGGGGGCCGGTGTACCGAGCTTTGAGCGGGAACGAGCAAGCCATCACCGTTGTCGACGGCAATGTGCGCGCCTTTCACGACAAAGCCGCCCTCAATAGAGGGGTCCCCATCCCGCCGCAAGCGGACCTCGTGGTCGCCCGAGGGGGCGAACCCGTGCCCGCCAAGCCGGGACAGCGCGTTGCCATTCAAACCAACAGCTCCAACCCACTCGGCAACCAGCAGCAGGTTCTCGGCGGAGGTCCCCTGCTCCTGCAGGGCGGACAAGTAGTTCTGAATGGACGTCTTGAGGGATTCAGCTCCGGCTTTTTAGCCCTCGCCGCACCGCGCACCGTTGTGGCTCAGGACCGCAATCGCATCTGGATGCTCACCCTCGAAGGCGCGGGAAGCAGCGACCCCACTCTCCTGGAAAGCAGCCTTGCCCTGCGACAGCTGGGGATCAGTGATGCCCTGAACCTGGACGGGGGCAGTTCCACCTCCATGCTGGTGGCGAACCAACTCGTCATGACAGGGCGAGGCATGGCTCCCAGGGTGCAAAACGCCCTAGGACTGGTGCCAAAGTGAACCAATTCGCCATCTGAGCGAAGACTGATGGGCGCCAACCTGCAAATCACTCCTTCCGCCGCCGCGGAACTCGGACGACAGGCCGCAGTGGCCGGTACACCGGGGCAGATGCACCTTGATCTGGTGTCAGGAAGCTGTGAGGCCTATGTGATCCGATTGCAGCCAGGCGCCATGGGCGGCGTCCCCGTCGCCCGCGGAGATGGCATCACCTTGCATGCCCCTGCAGCGCAGATGACAGATCTCGGGGGACTGTGCCTCGATTACCGCAGTGATCTCAGCGGTGGGGGCTTTGTGATCACGGCCCGGACAGGCATCCGCAGTTGTGCCTGCGGCAGCGCATTCACCAGACTCTGAGGCGGGAGTCAGGCGACCCGGTATGGTGGTGGATTGTCGAACCAGGTCGGGACTCCGGCCGCAACCCGACCGTCGATGCCAACCATCCAACAGCTGATCCGTACTGAGCGCCAGAGCATGAAGGCGAAAACCAAATCGCCTGCTCTGCGCTCCTGCCCCGAGCGTCGTGGCGTGTGCACCCGTGTGTACACCTCCACGCCGAAGAAACCCAACTCGGCCCTGCGCAAGGTGGCCCGTGTGCGGCTCACCTCCGGCTTCGAAGTGACCGCCTACATCGGCGGCATCGGCCACAACCTCCAGGAGCACTCTGTGGTGCTGATTCGCGGCGGCAGGGTCAAGGACCTTCCCGGTGTGCGCTACCACATCATCCGCGGCACCCTCGACACTGCTGGTGTCAAGGACCGTCGACAGTCTCGCTCCAAGTACGGCGCCAAGACGCCCAAGGAGTGATGCATGAGGGAGTGCCCTGATGGCTCTCTCCATTCATCCGTTCGCAGTATCCAGTTCCCTTCCACTGACAGTTCATGTCACGCCGTAACGCCGCCGTCAAGCGCCCGATCCTTCCCGATCCCCAGTTCAACAACCGCCTGGCCACGATGATGGTGGCCCGTCTGATGAAGCACGGGAAGAAGTCCACTGCGCAACGGATTCTCTCCGATGCCTTCGGCTTGATTGGCGAACGCACCGGTGGTGACCCCATCGAGCTGTTTGAAACCGCAGTCAAGAACGCAACACCCTTGGTGGAAGTTCGTGCACGTCGCGTTGGTGGCGCCACCTATCAGGTGCCCATGGAAGTGCGCCAAGAGCGGGGCACCGCCATGGCCCTGCGTTGGCTGGTGAGCTTCTCGCGCGCCCGTAATGGCCGCAGCATGGCTCAAAAGCTCGCTGGGGAACTGATGGATGCCGCCAATGAGGCTGGCAACGCCGTTCGCAAGCGCGAAGAGACCCACAAGATGGCTGAAGCCAACAAGGCTTTCGCCCACTACCGCTACTGATCCAACGTCGTCCCGACAGCCACTGCGCTTCGGGGCTGACCTGTAGGATCACCACCGCTTTTTACGCCCCACTCCGGAGTTTTTCTGTGGCTCGCGCCTTTCCCCTGGAACGCGTCAGAAATATTGGTATCGCCGCCCACATTGACGCGGGCAAAACCACCACGACCGAACGGATCTTGTTCTATTCCGGCGTGGTGCACAAGATCGGTGAGGTGCACGACGGTGCAGCCGTGACCGACTGGATGGCCCAGGAGCGCGAGCGCGGCATCACCATCACCGCTGCGGCCATTTCCACTAGCTGGAATGACCACCGGATCAACATCATTGACACCCCGGGGCACGTGGACTTCACCATTGAGGTGGAGCGTTCCATGCGGGTGCTCGACGGTGTGATCGCCGTCTTCTGCGCGGTGGGTGGCGTTCAGCCCCAGTCGGAAACCGTGTGGCGCCAGGCCGATCGCTACTCCGTGCCTCGGATGGTGTTCGTTAACAAGATGGACCGTACCGGCGCCGACTTCCTCAAGGTGCACGGGCAAATTCGTGATCGCCTCAAAGCCAACGCTGTGCCCATTCAGCTACCGATCGGCGCTGAAGGTGAGCTGAGCGGCATCATCGACCTCGTCGAGAACAAAGCTCACATCTATAAAGATGACCTCGGTCAGGACATCGATGTCACCGATGTGCCTGCTGACCTGCAGGATCAGGTGGAGGAATGGCGCAATGTGCTGATGGAAGCCGTTGCCGAAACCGACGAAAACCTGATCGAGAAGTTCCTCGAAACCGG
>JAYKIX010000178.1:0-44525 GCA_035286005.1 Synechococcus sp.
GATGAACTGGTTCATCTCGCCGCCATTCACGGGAATCCTCACCATCGGTGTCACGGCCGGCGCGATGCTGCCCGATTTGAGAATTTGCTTCCGGTCCAGCATGTACTGCATGCAGTTGCGCAGGAGCTGAACGTCGAACGGGTTGTGCTCCATCTCGAACACCACGGCGTCATAGGGCGCCGCGTTGATCGCCTGCGCCATTCCGATCTCGGGCGGCGCGAAAGTCGTGATCGCGGGCTTGCCCTGCTCGAGTGCGCGGATCGCACCGTTCAGGCGCGGTATGTCGGCCATGCTTGGCTCCCTCGAGGTAAGCGCGCGGGGACGGCACGCGCGTTGGTTCGTCACGAAGCTTCCACTGCCACCGCGCCTGCGTCAAGGGGCGCCGATCGGCTCGGTGCCGACGTCGGCCTCGTCAGTTGCGGGGCTTGATGATCTCGGTCAGTCGCGAAACATCGCGTTTGCCGCCTTCAGGAACAGGGTGCGGTTGACGCCGTCGGAGTGCAGAAAGGCGGCGGCATCACGTACGAGTTTCTCGACCCCCGCCTCCTTCATGTAGCCGTGACCACCATGTATCTCCATGGTCCAAGTCGCAATTTTCCACGCCGCCTGCGCGGCCATCGCCTTCGGCAGCGAGCCAAGGGTCTTGTCCCAACCGGATTGCGGGTGGTCGGCGAGCCAGCAGGCGCGGTGGACGTAGGCGCGCGAGGCATCGATCAGCATTCGCATCTCGGCGAGCTGGGCGCGGATCCCGTCATGCTCGATCAGACGCTTGCCGCCCTGCACGCGCAGCTGGGCCCATTCGATGGCCTTGCGATGCAGCGCAACGGCAACGCCGAGCACGGTGGCCCCTGCGTAGGCATTGGACTGGGGTGAGAACTGGGCAAACACGTCCGAGCCTGTGTTTACCTGGCCGACCACGTTCTCATCCGGAATGACGCAGTCCTGGAAGACGAGCTCGGCGTTGTTGGCCAGCCTCTCGCCCATCTTGTCGTGGATCCGGCCGATCGTGAATCCGGGGTGTCCCCGTTCGATCAGGAAGCACGTCGAACCGTTGGCCATGGTCTTTTGCCGATCAGTCTGAACCATCACGAGGTAGTGGCTTGCCCGGTTGCCGTTCGAGATGAAATGTTTCATGCCGTTTACGGCCCAGCCCCCGCGTGTGCGCTCTGCGCTCGTGCGAAACGGCACCGGCTGGTTGGTGTGCTTGTCTGAGCCGTTGCCGGGCTCCGACATGCCGATCGCCAGCAGGCCCCGTGGATCCCGGGCGAAGGCCGGCAACACGCGGGTGCGCTGCTCGTCGTTAAATGCCCTCTGCATCAGCTGGGCGATCTTGAAAGTCTGGGCCATGACGACCGAGACGCCCATGTCGCCGATCGCAAGCTCCTCCACCACCATTGCCGTGGTGAGCGAGTCGAGGCCGAGTCCGCCCCATCGGTCCTCGAGGGTCATGGTGCGGATGCCAAGCGCGTGAGCCTTTTCCACGAGCTCCCAGGAAAAACACGCCTCGGGATCCTGTTTGGCGTCGAGCGCGGCCGAGCGCGGCCTTACCTCCTGTTCGACAAAACGACGAACCGTCGCCAGGATGGCTTGCTGATCCTGATCCGATACGAACATATCGTTCATGGCGCGTGGTGCTCCGATCTGTGAAATTCAATCAGGGACAGGCGCGAGAGAGTCGGGGCCCGAGGAGCCAGAAAACAACCCGGGGTTCCGTCCAATAAAATGCGCATATGGTCCACTGGAACATGATATCGCGTGACGGGAATAGCAGAAAAAATGCGCGCCCTGACCGGGGAATGTTGAATGTTAAATGTTGAATGACAATCGCACGTTTGTTCTTCTTGGCTCGCTTGGCATGGCGGTTCAGGTAATGCCTTTATCGGCTTCTCGGCGGCTTGACCCCTAATGCTACAGTGCCGCTTTTGAGAAAGGGCCGAGTTGAAGCGCGTGAAGGTATCCGGTGGGCTTCTGATCGCGACCATGTGCTGCGCCTTGGTGTTGAGCATGACGGCGTTCTCGACGTTCGTGACCCTGCTTCCGGTGCTGGCGCTCGAGTTCGGCCTCAATAATTCCCAAGCGGGTCTGGTGAGCGGCACCGTGCTCGGCGGATATATGGCGGGCGTGCCCTTTCTCGGCCCGCTCACTGACCGGATCGATCCGCGCCGCGTGTACTTCATCGCGGCGCTTGTCGCGGCGGCGGGCGCTCTCGGCTTCGCCTGGCTGGCAGGCGGGTTCTGGACAGCGTTTCTGTGCCAGGCGCTGATTGGCGTGGGGCTCGCCGGGACCTACATCCCGGGCATGAAGGCGTTGACCGACCGGCTGGAGGGGCCGTCGCAGAGCCGCGGCGCTGCCATCTATGGCGCCAACTTCGGGATCGGCGTCAGCGTCTCGCTCGTCTGCGCGGGCGCAATTGCCGACGCCTTCGGCTGGGAGGCCGCCTTCGTTGCCGCAAGCGCGGGGCCGCTCCTCGCTGCCGCGATCATCCTGCTCGCGCTGGAAGCGAGCGCTCCGCGAGCGGGCGCGCGCCCGGCGCTGCTCGATTTCCGGCCCGTTCTGCGGAACCGGCACGTGCGTCCGTACCTGTTCACGACGGCCGCCCACTCTTGGGAGCTGCATGGCACGCGCTCGTGGCTGGTTGCGTTCCTGACGTTTGCCGCAGGCGCCCGCGGCGGCATCGAGAACGTGCCCGTCTCGGTTGCGCTGGTGACCGCCCTCATCTTCCTGCTCGGCCCGCTCGCGAGCATCAGCGGCAACGAGCTGGCGCTGCGATACGGGCGCGCACGCGTGCTGACCTGCGGCCCCCTGCTGTCCGCGGCAGCGAGCTGCATCATCGGCTTCCTCGCCGCTTCGCCGTGGATCGGGCTGCTTGCTTTCGCCGCGATTCACATGTACTTCGTCGGCATCGACGCCGGCACGATGACTGCGGGCGTCGTGAGCGCGGCCGATCCGGCGCATCGCGGCGCGACGCTTGCGGTGTACTCTATGGTAGGTTTCGGTACCGGGTTTATGTCGCCCACGTTATTCGGCGTGGTCCTCGACCTGGCGGGCGGGCGCGGTGAGCTCGTCGCCTGGGGCCTCGCGTTCGCGAGTCTGGGGCTCGTCTCGATTCTGGGGACGATACCGGCGCGGCGGCTTCTGGTGGCAGAATATTCCACTCAATACCGAGGAGAATCCGGTGGCAGGCGAGGAACGCAAGGCGGAGAGTCCGCCCGAGATCGACCTCAAGGAAGTTGAAAAGCTGCTCGAAGCCCTGGAGCACGACCTGAAGAAGGTCCAGGTCGGCACGCGCGACGTCCAGGTGCTGCGCGACGAAGTCGAGACGCTCAAGAACGTGCTGAACTCACCCGTGCGAAGGCACCACTGGGTGCGGGACGGGCTGCACGCCATCCGCGAGAACTTCGAGAATGTCGTCGACTCCGCGGTGGCCGAAGGGCTGCGCGCGAGCCGCTACATCGCCGAGATCGGACGCATGCTGGGCATGTAACGGCTGAGCGTCCAGTCTGCAGTTTGCAGCTGCAGTTACTGCCAACTGCCAACCGCGAACTGCCAAGTGGAGTAGGCGGCGCCAGGTGCGGCAGTCAGTCGGGAACGACCGCGACGCACTGGATTTCCACCATCATGGCGGGGCGCGCGAGGGCGGTAATGGTGATCAACGCGCTCGCGGGAAAATTCGCATCGGGAAAAAACTCCTTGCGAATCTCCACGAACCGGTCGCCGTGACGCGCGTCGGTGATGAACACCGTCATCGAGACGATGTCCGAGAGCGTCGCCCCCGCTTGCGCGAGCGTTGCCGAGAGATTCGCGAACGCCTGACGGCACTGGCCGTCGAAATCGCCCTGAAGATTCCGGTCGGTGCCGTGAAGGCCGCCGTGACCCGCGAGCCAGATGATGCGCCCGCCGCGCGTCGCAACGGCCGGAGAGAACGCGCGCAATTGCTGCCAGCTTCCCGGATAGAAGTTTTTTTCCACGATATCGCTCCGGGGAGTTTGGTGCCCTCGTTGGGGTACTTGATGGTTGCCTTGCCGATGCCAATGGCGATGACATTGCACACAATCATCACCAGCGCCACTTTCGGAGACCAGGTGAAGGAGGCGGGAGCGATGGCCAGAAGCGGGGTGAACATGCAAACCCTGAAGAGACACTTCATCTTCAGGTTTAAGGAAGCACCCATCGCATCCTCGTAAGAGTTATTCACCCGGATTGGAGCGCAACATCCTCTGGCGTTGGACTAATCCCGCCACGATCAGGGCATTGCTGAGTGTGAGAAACGCCTCGGCCCCACCATGCAGGGGATCGACTGCAACGAGTTCAGCATCCAACACCGTTAAAGCCACAATGGCGGCTGCGATCGTGACCGCGACAAACAGCAGTGTGAGCCGAAATCCCAGGAGCGTGAGGGGATGAATGGATTTGCATTGGGCTGCCCAGTGGAGAAAACCCAAGTAGGGAAGCAATGAGACGGCAAAGAGTGGAGAAGGATCGACTGTTGCCAGTTGCTGAATCCAGGCGATCATCCCTCGCCCTCCGTTGAGGTGATTTCAGCGCATTCATGGCTTCGCTCGTTTCGCAGCAGCCGCCATGCCGCCGCAGCCATGCAGGCATTGCCTACCGCTGTGGAGGCTGCTTGAAGCACCACGAGGCCTCTCAGTTGTTCAGTGTTGTCAAACAGGTGCCACGTGCATGCCGCCATTGCACTGATCAGGGCTGGTGTCATGGCTAAGGCCAGCCAACGCAAACCCGGTTGCTTGTCCAAGGTGGCCTGCCGGTCGAGCAGGGCCATAGCCACAATCCATTCCAGGACGGATGCCACATGAATCCACCATGTGCCCAGCGACAGCGCGTGCATCGAATACCGAAGTTGCTAGGAGCCTAGGCCTTGCGATCCACGGATAATGGCTTTGTTTGCACAGCCGAGAGGGCGATGAACAGTCCGGCCCGCGAGTGCAGTGTCTTGCTCTGTGGGTATTACGGCGAGCACAACCTCGGCGACGACGCCTTGTTGGAGGTCTTGCTCTCAGAACTCCCCCCCCGATGCAGGCCGCTGGTCACCGCCCACGACGGCCCTTCTGTGAAGGCGAAGCATGGATCGGTACGTACGGTGCCCCGCCGCTCCCTGCTCGCCACGGTCAGGAGTGTGTTGGCGGTGGATGCGCTGGTACTTGGTGGCGGAAGCCTTCTGCAGGACAGCACCAGTTTCAAGAGCTTGATTTATTACCTCAGCTTGATCACTGTCGCCCGCTTGAGCGGGAAACACGTGATTCTCTGGGGTCAGGGTTTGGGACCCTTGAAAACCCGCCTGAGTCGAGCCTTGGTGCGCGCTGTTCTGCCTCGTGTTCAGGCGATTGGTTGGCGCGATCCTGCCTCTCAGGCTCTTGCCGCTCGCTGGGGATTGCAGGTGCCCTCATTGATGGCCGCGGATCCGGTGTGGAGTTATCCAGGGATGGGGTGGCAGGGCGGCCATTGCTCCACCGAGGACCGCACCGGACTGGTTTTGTGTTGGAGACCGACGGATCATCTGGATGATCAAGGTTGGTGCCAACTCCTGCAGGTTGTGGATGCTCTCGCCAAAGCCAACGATCTCCCGGTCACCTGGATCGCTTTCCATCAGCATCAGGATCAGCAGTTGCCTGAGGATCTGCTTGTTATGCATGCCATTCCCGTTGAGCTACGCCGACGGTCTCGGTTTGTTCCAGCTGTGTCGTTGAGTCAGGTGATGGGAGTTTTTGCCCGGAGTCAATTGGTGTTGCCGATGCGGCTGCATGCCCTGATCTTGGCTCAATTGGCTGGTGCCCCTTGTGCTGCCCTCAGTTACGACCCCAAGGTGGAGGCGGCTGCCTCCATGGCCGGGGTGGATTGCATTGATCTTCAACGCCTCCCTTCAGCGGCAGAACTACACGCCCGTTGGAGTGCCCAGTTGATGCAGCCGGCGGATGCTGCTTGCCTTGAGCGCATTCGGTTGGATGCTGCTCGCCATGGAGACCTGTTGCGTGAGCAGCTTCAGATTGTGCAAAACCAAACGCGCCACTAGGTGCTGAGGCGACGACCGCTGGTGGAACAAAAATGGTGTTCGTCAGCTTGAGACCAGGCCAAGCGGATGGTGTCAGGAATCGGTTGATCGGCTGTGGTGAGCATGCGAAGGAGACCGAGCTCCGATTTCAGCTGCCAGATCTGGCTGGAGCCAAGCCATTCCCGGTGCACGAGTGAGCAGGGCAGACCGTCATCTTTCAGATGCAAAGCTTCTGGTCGTATGGCCCGAATCACACCATTCACCCCGGGGAGAACGTTGATCTGCGGACGCCCGATGAAGGTGGCGACAAATAGCGATGCTGGCGACTGATACAGCGCTTTAGGCGTTGCTACCTGTTCAAGTCGACCGTTTCGAAGCACGGCGATGCGATCAGCGATTGCCATGGCCTCATGCTGATCGTGGGTGACATACACCACAGGTTTTCGGTCCTGCAGCACTAAACGGCGCAATTCCGGTCGTAATTCCTCCCGCAACTGCGCATCCAGGTTGCTCATCGGCTCATCAAGCAGATAAAGATGAGGGTCTCGAAGCAAGGCACGGGCCAGAGCAACCCGTTGTCGTTGTCCTCCGGACAATTGACTTGGCTTCTGTATTGCCCGCTCCTCAAGCTGCACCAGCTGCAACATCTGGCGTACCCTCTGCCGGCGTTCCTGTGGAGGGATGCCGCGCACCTTCAGCCCGAGCTCGAGGTTGTCCGCCACGCTGAGGTGAGGAAACAGGGCATAGCTCTGGAATACCATGCCCACCTTGCGCTCCAGGGCTGGCATGGCCGTGACGTCTTGATCGTTGATCAGAATGGAGCCTTCATCGGCGTGGTCGAGCCCGGCAATCAGGCGCAGCGTTGTGCTTTTGCCACAGCCGCTTGGGCCAACCAGAGCCAGGCATTCCCCATCGCTGACGCAGAGATCGAGGTGACGAAGGATCCAACGATTGCCAGCCTTCCGGCCCAGTTGCTTCAAAGACAAGCTCATCCTTTGACAGCTCCATTGGTGAGTCCCGAGACGATCGAGCGCTGAAAGATCAGCACCAGGGCGATGAGAGGGATGGATCCCAGCACGGTTGCGGCGGCATAGGCCCCGTAGGGGACTGAATAGATCGACGATCCTGCAATGCGCGCCATCGCCACCGGGAGGGTGAGTCGGTCTGCATCGCTGATCCAGGTCAAGGCGATCGGGTATTCGTTCCAGGAAAACAGAAACACGAGAATCGCTGTGCTGGTTGTGGCCGGAGCGATCAGGGGGATCAGTACCCAGCGAAGGCGTTGCCAGAGTCCAAGGCCCTCCAGCCGAGCCGCATCCTCAAGGTCGACCGGCAGATCCTGGAATGCTGCTGTCAGCAGCAAGATGGCCAAGGGCTGGGACAGGGCTGCGTATGGAATGGTCAACGCGACGAGGTGATTGCCGAGATGGAGCGTGCGTGCCACCTCCAGCAAGGCGAGGAATAGGAGCACATAGGGAAAGAGTGCGGCAGCGATGAGGAGGGTTTTGACGATGGCGCCGATGCGATGGCGCATCCGGGTGAGGGCATAGGCGGCGGGTGTGGCAATCACAAGCGTGAGGGCCGTGCTGCAGGCACCAACAAACAGGCTGTTGACCAGGTACCTCCAGAACGGGGGATTGCCGGAGAGCACAGCCTGGTAGTGGGCCAGAGTCCAGCGTTGATCCAGTGCCGCAAATGGGGTGACCAAGGCCTGATCGGTGCTGAATGAGGTGTAGAGCTGCCAGACCATTGGGCCAAGCGACCAAATCAGGAGCAACAGGATCCAGAAACGCCGTGGGGTCTGCTGCATGGTCAAGCCCTCCACCGCCAACGCTGCAGCCTCGTCAGCATCATCCAGCTGCCTCCACACAGGACCAGCAACAGGAGAAAACTGCCCATCATCACGGTGGCGCTGTAGCCGAAATCGAGAAATCGCATCGCAGTGAGATAGGCATAAAGGGCGAGGCTCTCGGTGCTGCTGGCTGGCCCCCCTCCTGTCATCACCTGGATTAGATCGAACACGCCAAAGGCCTGGGCCAGACGGAACAACAGGGCTAAGGCGATGTAGGGGCGCAACATCGGCAGCGTGATGCGCAGAAAGCAGATGCGGCTGTCAGCGCCCTCGAGGCGGAGTGCCTCATAGAGATCGGCGGGAATCGTTTGCAGGCCGGCCAGGAGGATCAGTGCAGCAAAGGGCGTGGTCTTCCACACGTCACCCACGACGGTGGCCATCCAGGTGATGCCTGGGTTGGCGAGGATATTCAGATCTGGAACACCGATCAGGGCTGCGCCCTGGTTTAGGGGCCCATAGGGCGTGTTGAAGATCCATCTCCAGCCCAAAGCCATCACCGTGGTGGGCAGTGCCCAGGGAATCAACACCATGGCGCGGACAGCACCGCGACCTCGCCAACGTTGATCCAGCAACAGAGCAATGCCAAGGGCCAACAGCAGCTCTGCGCCCACGGAGACAGCTGCAAACCGCAGGGTCTGAGCTGAGTCCTGCCAGAAGCGTTCATCACTGGCCAGTCGCCACCAGTTGGCTCCCTGGTTGGGCACTGGAAGCAGACCCGTGATCACGGAATCGGCATGGCCGCTGAGCCAGGCGTAGTGGAGCAAGGGGCCAACGAACACCAATGCCAGCAACAGTGCGGCCGGGAGGAGCAACACAATCACTGCTTCAGATCCCCTGCTGATCGCATGATCGTTTTGGTGGTGAAGGTGGAGTTCTCCATGCCTTGCGCCGCATCGATTTCACCCGTCAAAACGGCACTGAGATCGCGTTGCAGCACATCACTTAACTGGGCATAAAGGGGGGTCTCCGGCCTTGATTTGGTGTGATTTAAGGCCTCAGCAAGATCGGGAAGAATCGGATTGATGGTCACCAGCTCCGGGTCGTGGAACAGGGCCTCCAGTGTGGGGGTGTAACCGTGGGTCAGGAACAACTGTTTTTGCGCCGCCTCAGAGGTGAGGAAACGAATCGCTTCTGCCGCCGCATCAGGATGGGCACTGCCCTTCAACAGAGCCAGCCCCCAACTGCCCAGGGTGGCTGTGGAGAGAGAGGGATCCTTAGCCACCATGGTTGTCACGCCGACGTTTCCCTTCACGGCGCTGTCGTCTTTTTGCAATTCGGCCCAGGCATAGGGCCAGTTGCGCATGAAGGCCGCATCGCCCACCTTGAAACTCTGGAGCGCTTCAGGCTCGGCGAAGTTCGTGACTGCCTGGGGACTGATGCCATCGGTGATCAGGTGGCGCAACCAGGTGGCGGCCTGAACGCCTGGTGATTGATCCAGACCAACAACACCATTGGAGGGATGGAGCCAGAAGCCCCCGAAGCCATCAATGACCTCGAGAAAAACACAGCTGAGACCTTCGTATTGGCGTCCTTCCCAGACATAACCCCAGGGCACTTTCCTCTCGCCCTGGAGCTTTTGGCTGATGGCTTCAAGCTCCTGGGGTGTCTGGGGCGGGTGATCCATCAAATCGGTCCGCCAATACAGCAAACCCATGCTCGCCACAAAGGGCCAGCGGTACAGAGTTCCGTCGTAGGCATTCCCCTCCCTGGCCCCTGGGGCCAGGGCTTCAAGGTCGTTATTGGAGAACCAAGGGCTCAGAGGCTCAAGCCAGCCTGCGGCGGCGTACTTAGGTAGCCAGGTCAGATCCATCAGAAGCGCATCGAATGGAGCATCTCCCAGCAGCAGGCTGCTGATGGCCAGATCCGAAATCGCTTCGGTTTCCAAGGGCCCTCGCATCACCTGCAGATGCACCTTGCCGCGATGTTCGGCATTGAATTGCTCCACCAGACCCTTGCTTGCATCCGCAAATGGAGCCGGCATCAGGATGGTCACCTGATCTGAATGCCAGGCCTGGGCCCAGCTCCAGCCGAGGGGAAGCAGCAGAAGGGCCAGCACCCCGGCCATCAGCAGTCGCGGAATCCGACTGAACCGGCGCAGTCTCATGTCAGATAGGAATCCAGGGTGCCCATCTGCTCTTCCGCCCAGTCCTGAACGGTGAAGGATTCCACTGCCGTGGTCATGGTGTGCATTCTGCGTTTCTGCTCGTTCTCCGGCATGGCCAGTGCAAGCTCGATCGCTTCATCCATGCGTCGATGGGAATAGGGGTTGGTGAGCACCGCACCATCAAGGACGACCGAGGCTCCAGTGAATTCAGACAGCACAAGAACGCCTGATTGGTTTTTGCGTGCTGCGGCATACTCTTTCGCCACGAGATTGAGACCATCCCGGAGGGGCGTGATCCAGCACACATCGGCATGGGTGAACCACGCCACCATTTCTTCATAGGGAATTCGTCTGGTTGAAAAACGCACTGGCACCCAGTCGATTTTGCTGAAACGTCCATTGATGCGTCCGGCCATTTCTTCAATCGAACGCTGGGTGTCTTCGTAGATTTTCATCCCACTGGCTGCGGATACACAGGCCAGCATGAGCACCACTTCGCCATGTAGATCCGTGCGCCGTTCCAGCAAACGTTCAAAGGCCAACAGAAGCTCTTCATTGCCTTTGGTGTAGTCCACCCGGCTTGCTGAAAGGATCAGCTTCCGTCCCTTGCGTGTGTCTTCCTCAATGCGTTGGCCGAGGGCCTGAATTTCAGGGTCAGCCACCAGGGATTGAATCACGTCAGGCGAGGTGCCGACCGGTGATGAAAGCAGCTGAATGGTGCGTCCTTCGAAGGAGAGCCAAGGGGTCTCTGACGGTTCGGTGAGTGCTGAGCCCGTGGAGAGAAAACGGGGGTTGACGCCACGCTTGGGACCTTTCTTGGCGCCAAGAAGGCAGTTGGCCGCCCTTGCAAAATTTTCTGTGTACCGAGGAATGTGAAAGCCAACGAGGTCACAACACAACAGGCTCTCGAGAATTTCACGACGCCAGGGAAGAATGGCGAACACATCATTCCCTGGGAATGGTGTGTGATGGAAGAAGGCGATCTTCAGGTCTGGGCGTTCGGCTCGAATGTATCCCGGTGCCAGCCAGAGGTTGTAGTCATGCACCCACACCGTTGCACCGTGGGCGGCTTCTCGGCAGGCTGCTTCAGCAAACCGGCGGTTGACCTCCTCGAAAATTCCCCAATCGGCATTGTTGATATCGAAATAGGTCGGGAAGGTGTGAAGAATTGGCCAGAATGATTCTTTTGAGGTGACGTGATAAAAACTCGAGATCTGATAGTGCTCAAGGGGGATGCGCCTCAGGGTGAACGGTGCTGGATCCTGGATGGCAATCCGTTCATCGCTACTGGATTCGGCCTCTTCAACTTGACGCCAGGCAATCCAGGTGCCGTTGAGATGGCTCCTGAACAAATTCCGCAGAGTGGGAATAATTCCATTGGGGCTTTTTTGATCACCCCATGAACGATTTCCCTGCTCGTCGATGATTTCTTCAAAAGGAGTGCGGTGATAAAGAAGAATGAATGAGCTTTTTCCTTCTTCTTTCATCATTAAAGATCCCGTAGCGCCATTGATGGCGCCGGGTTGCGCTCAGTCCACCCTTCCCCATTGGGCCGGCTTTGTCAAATCGATGCTTCGCTCTGCAACCGCTTGAGTCGCTCCATCACTTCGTGAGCATGGCCATTGGGTCGGACTCCTGTCCATCGCTCACGGATCTCACCCGCTGGATCAATCAAGAAGGTGTGGCGCATGGAATAAGGGGCCATCCAGGATCCATAGGTTTTGCTGACGGTGCCATCCGGGTCAGACAACAGCAAATAGTCGAGGGCTTCCGAGCTGCAGAACGAAGCATGATCTTCGAGGCCGTCGGCACTCACGCCGACGATGGAAGTGTTCTGCTGTTCGAATTCTTGGTTGAGGCTCTGAAAGCCATGGGCCTCGATGGTGCAACCCGACGTGAAATCCCTTGGATAGAAGTAGAGCACCAGCCACCGGCCGGCAAAATCCTCAAGCTTCCAAGGCCTGGGCTCATCCTGATTGCGTCGCGTCCCGATGAGGGTGAAGTCTGGAGCGACGGTGTTCACTTCCGGGATCTGGCCCCCCAAGGCTTTCGCTGGTCTTGGAAGACAAAAAAATGCCCCGAGTCCCAGGGACCGAAGCAGAATCTCACGTCGGTTCATCGGGATTCGGGGTAGGGGGATGCGTGCGGCTGAAAGCCGGAGCACAACTCAGAGCTTGGAGAGATCAACGCCGAGGGAACGGGCGTAGGCACCGAGGCCCTTCTTTTGGATGGTTTTGAGGGCCCGGGTGGTCACGCGAAGCTTGACCCAGCGGTTGCCTTCGGCCCACCAAAGACGTCGCTGTTGCAGGTTGGCCTGCTGCAGCTTCTTGGTGCGGATATGGGAGTGGCTCACGGCCATGCCGTTGTTAGCCCGCGTACCGGTGAGCTGACACACCCGAGACATGATGACGTTCCTGTAGATCAGTGGCACGAAGCCAAGAATCAATCTTACCAAAGAGGGATGCTCAGATCCCTCTTTCCATCAGTGCCGACATCAGTTTTGCGGAGCGTGTCTGGAAGCCGGCCAGTTCATTGGGTTCCAGGCCTCCCACTGAAAGCCTTGCCATGTCATAAAGGTGGCGAGACAGATCAGCTGCCAGCTTTTGGCTGGGGGACTCTTGGCTCGCATCGGTTGCAACGATCACACTGCCAGCATTGAGCTTGAGCAGACCTTCCACAAGTGGATGCCGGCGATTGACCAGCAGCACATGGTGATCGGGTAAGCCAGGGAACCGTTGTTCCATTAGGGCACCAATGTCATTGATGCGTCGCATCTGTTCCGGCAGGAGGATCAGCGCAGCTGGGGCATCATCCCCTCCCTTAAGGGCCTGAACTTGAATCGTGACCTTGTCGTTATTCAGGGCCTGTTTCATCAGTTCGCGAAGGGTTTCGCTCTGGGTTTCTCCTTCCTGATCGCTCAGCTCTGGCAGGTCATCTCGCAGGCTTTCATCCAGTTCCGCATCGACCCGTTGAAATTTGAGGTCGTCATGCTTTGACTCAAGCCAGGGAATGAATTGACTATCGATCACGGTTTCTGCCAACAGCACTTCAGCCCCTTGCCCGGTCCAGAGGCTTAGGGCACTGGCCTGGGCAACTTCATCGCTGCAGTACAACACCCGTTTAGCTTGATCGTTAGAGAGGCGGGCTTGGTAATCGGAGAGCGTGGTGTAGGCCTTGTCTCCCACCTTGATGGGATTTTCACTTTCCCCTGTTGCCACGGCGGTTGTGCCGAACAAGACCAGATCGCTGACCTGTTCAGCAAACTTCTCATCTTCCATTGCTCCGATTTTCACAAAGGGAGCGAGGGCATCCCAGGCCTCTGCATAGGCCTGGGGATCGTCTTGTTTGAGACTTCTCAAACGATCAGCAACTTTTTTCGCTACAAAATTCCCGATTGACCGAACACGTCGATCGGTCTGTAGTGCACTGCGACTGACGTTCAAGGGGATGTCAGGGGAGTCGATCACTCCGCGCAACGGCAGCAAGTAACGCGGAACAATTTCTTTGATCGAGTCACTCACAAACACCTGATTGCAATACAGGCGGATTTCGCCCTTTTCCCAATCGGCCCGGCCACTCACCCTTGGGAAAAACAGAATTCCCTGAAGTGTGTAGGGGTAATCCGTGTTCAGATGCACCCAGAGCAGGGGATCCCCCTGAAAGGGGTAGAGATAGCGATACAGATCGATGTAGTCCTGATCGCTGAGGTCCCTCGCAGGCTGCCTCCAGGGAGCCACTTTTTTGTTGACGGTTTCCCCCTCAAGCTCCACGCTGACGGGCATGAAATCGCAGTACTGCGTGATCAGGTTCCGCAGTCGTGCCGGTTCCAAATATTCCAGTTCCTCCTCCATCAGGTGCAGAATCACATCGGTTCCTGCCTCCTCGCGCTGGCTCCCCTCAAGGCTGAAATTGGGGGAACCGTCACAACGCCACCGCACTGCCTCACTGTCAGGTCTTGCGGATCGAGTCACCAGCTCGACTTCGCGGGCCACCATGAAGCTGGAATAGAAGCCAAGGCCGAAATGACCAATGATGGCGTCGTTTTCCTGTTTGTATTTCTCCAGGAAATCCTCGGCACTGGAGAACGCCACCTGGTTGATATAGCGCTTAACTTCGTCGGCTGTCATGCCGATGCCGTTATCGCTGATCGTGACTGTTTTGTTTTCGCGATCGATGCGGATCGCGACCTTCCCCTCTGGCCCTTCGCTGCAGTCTCCTGCCATCGAGGCCATGCGGCGTTTATTGATGGCGTCAGCGGCGTTACTTACCAGTTCCCTTAGGAACACCTCATGGCCGGAGTAGACGGCCTTTTTGATGATCGGAAAAATATTTTCGGTATGGATCTGGATCTGACCCTGTTCCAGCACGCTCATGGCTCAACATCAAACAAGGCGACCCTAGGGAGAGGTGGCGTAGGCCTCAAGCCCTTCGCGGGTGGGGTCTCCGTACTTGGATCAGTTGTTCAGGGAGTGCGCTGTAGATCAGGTCGTTCTTCGGCAAGGATTGCCCCCTCGACCGGGCAGACCTGCAAGCAGATGCCGCAGTCGATGCAGGTGTTGAAGTCGATCCAGTAGAACTCTGTGCCTTTTTTGTTGCGGCCTTTGCCTTCCTGAATACAAGCCACGGGGCAGGCGTCGAGGCAATCGGCGATGCCTTCGCAAACATCGGTCACGATTGTGTGGGCCATGGGGCGAGCGAAGCAGGCCGGATCTTACTCAGCCAGCCATGCAAGAGAACTGCATCCCCGTGGGTTCAGGAGAGATTGGGCCTCCTTCTCCGTGGGAAGCGGCTCGAGTTCGATCATGGCGGTGAGCCCCTGACGATGAAGCTGGTGCTGGCGTTGAAGAGCGGATTCAAGAGTTGCTTTTGGCCCGTAGGCCACCAGGATCCGATCCCCGCTGGTTTTGGAGGGTGGCTGCGCTGAGGGGAGATCGCGAATGTCATCCAGGCAGAAGCTGAAACCAAGACCCGCGGCTCCCGACCCAACCGCACCGAAACGCTTCAGAACACGGTCATAGCGACCGCCACGGGCAATCACGACGGGAGCAGAGCTGCCTTGGCAAACCAGCTGGAAGACCAGCCCGTCATAGAGCTCGAAATGGGGTTGAAAGCTTGGATCGAGCTGAAGTTCGACGCCAACGCGTGTTGCAATCGGGATCAGATGTTTGAACAGACGTTCCAGCTGGGAGAGAACAGGTTGGGGGCCGAATAGACGACGTTCCTGCTCAAGAACCTGTTCAGCTGTTCCACGCAGGTCGATTTGTTGCTGAAGCCGCCTGAGTTGGTCGCTCGTCAGAGGCAGCTGCTCCAGTTGCAACCGATCGAACGACACCAAAGCATCCTTGACCTGATCACGGTATTCAGGGTCAACCGGGGCAAGGATCAGTTCCATCAAGGCCGCATGCCCCACAAGCAGTCGTGCGTCATGGCCTGATTGCAGTTCAAGCGATTCGAGCGATGCCATCAGGAGAGACAGCAGCTCGAGTTCTCCATTGACCTGGCCGCTTCCGAACAGTTCAACCCCGCTGTGCAACTGTTCTTCGATGCGTTGGCCACCTTCATCGCTGATTCGGCTTTCGAAGACTGTCCCTGTGGACCAAAGCCTGAGTGGCCTGGCCCTTTCGGCCAGGCGGGTGGTGGCTGCCCGTGCAATGGAAGCGGTGAGTTCAGGCCGAAGACCGAGTGGTTCATCCGCCACGAGGCGGACGATGTCGGCGCTGTTGATACCTCCCCCGGCTTTGAGAGTGTCCATGCGTTCCACCTGGGGCGGCGACACCTCCTCATACCCCCAGCAGCGGTAGACCTCCGCGAGGCGTTCTCTCAGAACTTGATTGTGTTCCACCTGCTGGGGGTTGAGATCACGTGCGCCCGAGGCTGGTTGCAGGGCCATCCCAGTGGAAACGAAGCTGCTTCAGGATCCCATGTGCCGGAGCTCAGGAGCTCCAAAACTGGACCCATCCAGTGGTTGAACCTGAGCCAATCCGTGGGCGATTTGCGCGTGCAGCCCAGCATTCGCCGCAAGCACTCGACCCGAGTTGATGTTGAACGGGCTGCGGTCGTACCCCGAAACCATGCCGCCGGCCTCCTGCACAAGAGCTACGCCCGCTGCCAGGTCCCAGGGGGAAAGGCCTCGTTCCCAATACCCATCGAGCAACCCCGCTGCAACGAAAGCCAAATCCACCGCTGCAGCACCACCACGACGTACACCATGGGTGCGATGGGTGAACCAGCAAAACTCGGCGTAATTGTTGTCGAGTCGTTGATGCCTGTCATAGGCAAAGCCAGTCACTAAGAGGGACTCCTTGAGCTCCTGACACGAGGAGACAGTGATCGGCTCGCCATTACAGAAGGCGCCTCCACCAGGACAACAGTGATAGAGCTGCTTCAAGAAGGGCACGGCAATCGCACCGAGGAGCGGCTGACCGTTCCAGCAGAGTCCAACAGAGGTGGCGAAGAAGGGGTACCCGTGGGTGAAGTTGGTGGTGCCATCCAGGGGGTCCACCATCCACTGCAATCCTGATGACGGACCGACGCTGCCTGATTCTTCCGCCAGGATTCCGATCTCTGGTGTTTGCCCCTGGAGAAAACCGAGGACGGCCAGTTCGGCAGCTTCATCGGCTTCCGTCACCAGATCACCCTGGCGTCCTTTGTTTCGGATGTTGTTGAGACGGCCGTAGTGCTGCATCAACACTGATGCACCGC
This sequence comes from Synechococcus sp., assembly GCA_035286005.1. Classification (GTDB taxonomy): domain Bacteria; phylum Cyanobacteriota; class Cyanobacteriia; order PCC-6307; family Cyanobiaceae; genus Synechococcus_C. Next base: position 16,666 of record JAYKIX010000178.1, read on the forward strand.
GTTCGGCGGCGAATCGCGCAACACCATCAAGCCGCCGCAGCTGTTCGCCATTCAGATCAGCTGCGGCGGCAACGGCTTCACAGGCTGTGGTCACGGTCATTCCTCATCCAAGGGGAGGCCGGGGGTCACCTGGCCTTGGCCAAAGTGCCGACCGAACTGAAGTTCATACACTTCATCCTCATCTTGGGTCTCCGCTTCCAGATCCCCGGTGGCCCTGGCCACACAGAGCAAGCCATAACCCTGGTGACGCAGTTCCCGAGAGAGCCCCATGGCTTCTCGCTGGTCGATGGCCCCGCTGATCACCCGAACTGCGCAGGCAGTGCAGCATCCATTGCGGCAGGAAAACGGCAGGGGGTCACCCTGTTGTTCAAAGCTTCTCAGGATGTATTCGCCGTGCGGCACTTCATGGGTGATCGTGCGCTGCTCCTGACGCCAATGGATGGTCACCCTGTGGCTGCGGGGCATGGCCGAAATCGCTCGAACGCCCTGCTACATTCGCATTGCCCAGATCAGCCGCTGGAGAGGTGGCCGAGTGGTCGAAGGCGCAGCACTGGAAATGCTGTATAGGGGCAACTCTATCGAGGGTTCGAATCCCTCCCTCTCCGCTTTCTACCGGCCCTCGGGCCGGTTTTTTTTTATGACTTGTTGATCGCTAGCCGAAACGGCCTGACACGTAGTCGTTAGTGGCTTGCTGACTGGGAGAGTTGAAGATTTTTTCTGTCTCGTTGAATTCCACTAGGTATCCAACTTTTCCTGAGCCTCCCGCCTGAGCTTCAGCGTTGAAGAACGCGGTCATATCGCTGACCCGCACGGCCTGCTGCATGTTGTGAGTGACGATCACAATCGTGAAGGTTTTCTTCAACTCATGCATGGTTTCTTCGATCTTCAAGGTTGAGATCGGATCGAGAGCCGAACAGGGTTCGTCCATCAGAATGACTTCTGGCTGAATCGCAATCGTGCGCGCGATGCAAAGGCGTTGTTGTTGACCACCGGAGAGTGAGCAGCCACTCTCTTTCAACTTGTCCTTGCATTCGTCCCAGACCGCTGCCTGACGCAACGACCGCTCCACGAGCTCATCCATGTCGCCGGTGTAGCCGTTGATCCTGGCCCCGAAGGCGATGTTCTCATAAATGCTTTTTGGGAAAGGGTTGGGCTGCTGGAACACCATCCCGATGCGGCGTCGCACCTCCACCGGATCGACTGTTGGGTGATACAGATCAGCACCGTCGAACACCACACGACCAGACAGGCTGCAGCCATCAATGAGGTCGTTCATCCGGTTCAGTGCGCGCAGTACGGTCGACTTGCCGCACCCAGATGGCCCGATAAAAGCGGTGACTTTTCCTCTGGGGATCTCGCAATAGACGTTGCGAACAGCTTCGTAGCCTCCATAGCTGATCGAAACATTCTCCAGGGAGATGCATGTGTCGCTGAACAATTTGTTGGGGTCAGCAGAAGCGGTAACCGTCATGGTGAGTGGGTATTTGGGCGTCTGAAGAGTGAAAAGGGTGTGGATGGAGAAGGTCTGGAAATACCTTGGTGCTTAGGTGTCAGCGGGAAGTCAATTGATTGATCCAGCGAGCTATCAGATTGAGAAGCAGGATAAACACCACAAGGACAAACGAGGCGGCCCAGGCCAATTCGTTTTGCACCTCATAGGGCATGGTGGCGAACTTGTAGATCAACACCGATAAGCTGCCGATGGGATTGAAGATGCCCTCAGCCCACCAGGGGGAATAAAGGGCAGTGAAAATCAGTGGAGCAGTTTCACCTGCGGCTCGCGCAATGGCCAAAACAACTCCTGTCGCAATCGAACGGGAGGCCGTCGGCAAGGTGACGCGAATGATCGTCACGAATCTGGAAGCTCCAACGCCAAGGGAAGCTCTGCGAAGGTCATCGGGCACAAGCTTCAGGCCTTCATCGGTGGTTTTGATCACCGTTGGAAGCATCAGCACAGCAAGAGCAATACCTCCGGCCACGGCGCTGTAGGCATTGTCAAAGAGCACCCGAGTGGAAACGATGGCGCTGTATATGAACACCCCCGCGATGATCGATGGCACCCCTGAAAGAACGTTGGTCCCAAAGCGGATGAATTGGGCGAACCAGCCGCCGCGGGAGTATTCAGCCAGAAACACCCCGCCGCCAACGCCGATCGGGATGGCCAGAAGACTGGCGATGAATGTGACGATCAGCGACCCCTGGATGGCGTTGCCAATGCCACCACCGTCGAGTCCGGGTGCAGGCTGTTCGAGGAAGAACAGATCAAGACTCAGCTTGCTTGCACCCTTGTAGAGCACGTAGCTGAGCACGAGAAAGAGTGGCAGAACCGCAATCAGAGCAAACAGTCCTGCGAGGGCAGTCAGTAACGAACCCTTGATGTTTCGAGGATGGCTTTTCTTAAGGGTGAGGTCAGGTATTGGCCTGAGACCCTCCTGGATGGAAGAATTCATCAGTATTTCAGGCTCAGGCGTTTAACAATTAGTTGGGCCAGAATGTTGACAACTAATGTGAGGATGATCAACACAAATGCGGCATACATAAGTGACGACACCTGGCTACCATCTGCTTCGCCAAATTGATTGGCGAGCATGGCGGCAATGGTGTTTCCAGGGGCCAGCAACGACCAGCTGAAGTTGTTGGAGTTTCCGATAATCATCGTGACGGCCATCGTTTCTCCCATCGCGCGGCCTAGGGCCAACATCACTCCACCGACGATGCCTGAAATAGCGGCTGGCAGGATCACCTGGAGGATGGCCGTCCAACGGGTGCTGCCGATGCCGTAGGCGGCCTGGCGAAGACGCGTCGGAACCTGGTTGAGAGAATCGCGCGCGATCGCTGTGATGATCGGCAAGATCATCACGACCAACACCAAGATGGCCGGGGCCATGCCCGGTCCCAGTGGGATGGTGCTGAAGAGGGGAATGAATCCGAACATGTCATGGAGCCATGTGAGGAATGGGCGCAAGACGGGTTCGAGCACAAAAATGGCCCAGAGGCCCAGCACCACCGACGGAATGGCGGCGAGTAGTTCCACCATCAGACCAATCAGTTCACGCAGCTTTTTGGGGATAAAGCTTTCAGTGATGAAGATGGCGGTTCCCACCCCCAGTGGAACGGCGACTGCCAGGGATAACAACGAGGTGACAATCGTTCCGTAGATCGCTGTGAACGCGCCGTATTCGTCATCAACGGGGTTCCAACTCGAGGTGATCAGGAACCGCCATCCGTAGAGCTTCATGGACTCCAGCGAACCGGAGAACACGATGATCAAGATGGCAAACAGCACCAATGCGACTGTTGAGGCCATGAGCACCGCAGCCTGGTTGAAGCCTGTATCGACAAGCTTTTCCGAGGGTGGGCGATGCCTCAGTTGGTACATCTCCCCTGGTTCGGTGGGCATGCCTGTGCAGCACTCATCTCTAAAACGTACGCGCTTGGCCCGGCCGAAATCACTAAGGCTGAATTAACGCAAAGGGAATTCCAAGGGAAATCCGACCCTGAGACGCCCTTGGGCTTTTGGTCAGGGCCGGTAGCGTAGGAGTTCCCTACTGATGGCCATGGGGCGGATTGTCGGAATCGACCTGGGTACGACCAATTCCGTGGTTGCTGTACTGGAAGCGGGTCGTCCTCAGGTGATCGCCAATGCTGAGGGAACACGGACCACGCCATCGGTAGTGGGTTACACGAAGGAATCTGAGCTTTTGGTGGGCCAGGCCGCCCGTCGCCAGCTGGTGCTGAATCCACGCAACACCTATTCAAATCTCAAGCGCTTTGTTGGACGCAGCTGGGATGAGTTGGATGACTCCAGCCTCACTGTCCCCTACACCGTTCGCGCCAACGCTCAGAACAACGTCCGGGTGGCCTGCCCGATCACAGAACGGGAATACGCGCCAGAGGAGCTGGTGGCCAGCATCCTGCGCAAGCTGGTTGATGACGCATCCACCTACCTCGGTGAGACCGTTGAGGCTGCCGTAATCACTGTCCCGGCCTATTTCAATGATGCGCAGCGTCAAGCCACACGCGACGCCGGTCGACTTGCAGGACTGCAGGTGGAACGGATTCTCAACGAACCAACGGCTGCCGCTCTGGCCTATGGCTTTGATCGGAGTGCGGTGAAACGCGTTCTGGTGTTCGACCTGGGCGGTGGCACGTTTGACGTGTCGCTTCTGCGCGTGGCCAACGGCGTCTTTGACGTCAAAGCCACCAACGGCGACACACAGTTAGGGGGCAACGACTTCGATCAACGAATCGTGGATTGGCTTGCTGAAGCCTTCCAGAAGGAAAACGCAATCGACCTAAGACGCGATCGACAGGCCCTGCAACGCTTAACGGAAGCCGCCGAAAAGGCTAAACAGGAACTCTCAGGAGTGACCACAACACCGATCTCTCTGCCGTTCATCGCTACCGGGCAGGAGGGTCCCCTGCACATTGAGACCACCCTTGATCGCAGCACATTTGAGGGATTGTGCCCTGATCTGCTCGACCGTGTGCTGGTGCCTGTTCAGGCTGCTCTCCGAGATTCCGGTTGGGCGGCCGAAGACATCGACGATGTGGTGTTGGTCGGAGGCAGCACTCGGATGCCGATGGTGCAGCAGTTGGTCCGAACACTGATTCCGCATGACCCCTGTCAATCGGTCAATCCTGATGAGGTGGTCGCCATTGGCGCTGCCGTTCAGGCCGGAATCCTCACCGGTGAGCTTCGCGACCTCATGCTCAATGACGTCACCCCCCTGTCATTGGGCTTGGAGACCGTTGGCGGTTTGATGAAGGTGTTGATTCCTCGAAACACACCGATTCCGGTGCGTCAATCGGATGTTTTCAGTACTTCCGAGTCGAATCAGTCGTCGGTAGAGATCCACATCTGGCAAGGGGAGCGTCAGATGGCTGCCGACAACAAGTCATTAGGCCGGTTTCGTCTATCCGGGATCCCCCCTGCTCCCCGCGGTGTTCCCCAGATACAGGTCGCCTTTGATATCGATGCCAACGGCATCCTTCAAGTCAGTGCCACCGATCGCACCACCGGTCGGAAGCAGTCGGTGACCATCCAGGGTGGGTCGAATCTCAATGAAGATGAGTTGCAGGCGTTGCTGGCGGAGGCTGAGGCGCGCGCTGATGAAGATCGCCGAACTCGGGCAGCCATTGAGCGTCGAAATCGTGCAATGACCCTTGTGGCTCAGGCGGAGCGACGCCTACGCGATGCTGCGCTGGAACTGGGTCCTTACGGGGCAGAGCGCCAGCAGCGTGCTGTGGAAATGGCAATGCGAGATCTTCAAGACCTCTTGGAGCAAGACGATCTTCAGGAGCTTGAACTGGGGGTGAGCGCTCTGCAAGAGGCGATGTTCGGTTTGAACCGCCGATTGTCAGCTGAACGTCGCTCCGAGAGCAGTCCTCTCCAGGGGATCCGCAACACACTCGGATCCTTGAAAGACGAATTATTTGCTGATGACGACTGGGATGATGATCCCTGGGCGTCACCAGGTGGCCGATCAACAGTGGGCCGTTATGGCGGGCCTCGGCAGGGGATGGATCCTTGGGACGATGACTTCTACCGCTGAGCCCAATTACTGGTCTCTGCTCGGACTCGAGCCTGACAGCGACGCCGATGCTCTGAAAAGGGCCTTTCGGCGTGAGGCGCGTCGCTGGCATCCAGATCTCAACAGTAATGACCGCCAGGCGGAGGAGCGCTTCAAGCTCGTCAATGAGGCCTATGCAGTTCTCAGTGATCCGAAACGTCGGCGCCTTTGGGAGGGTGGAGGCGATCAGGGGACGGTCAGTACTGATCCCTTTGCTTCTGGGTTCCCAGACTTTGACGATTACCTCGATGTGGTTCTGGGGGGAGGACCTTACCGGCGTGAGCCTTCGTCAGTTGATCCCATGGACGATCAGCCGGAGGCTGAAGCGGACTCGGAACCCAGTGGCTGGCCCACCACCGCTGCACCACCACCACCGCCGGTCCGGGCGGCTGAAAGCATTGAAACGGAAGTTCTTCTGACTCCTGATCAGGCACTACTCGGCACCCCTGTGGAGTTGGAACTGAGTGATGGCACCGTTGTTGAGGTGCAGACACCACCGCAAGCCGGTGATGGTTGGCGATTACGGCTAGCCGGCGTTGCTCCAGGAGGCGGTGATCACTTCCTGCATCTGCGGGTGCAAACCAACGATGGACTTCGTATTGACGGTCTTCGCGTTCTCTATCGCCTCGACTTGTTGCCAGCGGATGCAGCGCTCGGATGTGCCGTGGATGTTCCGACACTGTCCGGACCAGTGACACTCCAGGTGCCACCGGGTTCCTCCAGCGGTCGTTTGCTGCGCTTACGTGGTCGTGGGCTGGAGTTTGAAGACCGCCGGGGTGATCAATTGGTGGAAATTGTGGTGGTGATACCAGCTGAACTGAGTGATGCCGAACGGGCCCTCTACAGGCGCCTACAGGAGCTGGCGTTAGAAGCCAGCGACTGAACCCGATCGGCAGTGACAAACTGAACCTGCGATTCAGGCGCAGATGCTCGTTCACGTTCTCCTTTACGACGCCGGACAGGACAGTGAGGGCATTCACTCTCTGGAGCTGTCGGGTTCCACGGTGGTTCTCATGTTTGAGAACCCGGATGATGCCGAGCGCTACGCGGGGCTACTGGAAGCGCAGGACTTCCCAGTGCCATCGGTCGAAGCCCTTGATCGCGAGGAGATCGAGATCTTTTGCCGTCAGGCCGGGTACGAGGTGAGGCTTGTGGAAGCGGGCTTTGTCCCAAAAACGGATGAAGAAAGGCTTCTCTTGGCTCCTCCCTCGGCCAACCGCGATGTCAGTGGCTGGCAAGACAAGGAACAGGTCATCGAAAGTGAGCCCGACCAGGCCGCCGCGAATGATCAGCTCGATGCCATCCGCCGCCGCCTTGAAGGCCTTTTGTGAAGGCCATGACCGAATCCAAACACTTCAGACCCGTGATTGAAGCCTCAAACGACCGTGGCCATCTGCTCACTGAGCAATCCAATCCCCGCAGTCGCGATCTCGACACCCTGCAGGTGAACGAACTGGTGGATTTGTTCATTAGTGAAGACATCAAGCCCCAACAGGCTGTTGCCGGAGCATCGACTGCCATTGCCCATGCGGTGGAGGGGATTGCAACGCGTTTAGCCAGTGGTGGTCGTCTCTTTTATGTGGGGGCCGGCACTTCCGGACGGCTGGGTGTGCTGGATGCCGCTGAGTGTCCCCCCACGTTCTGTAGTCCACCTGAACTTGTACAGGGATTGCTGGCTGGTGGGGCTCCTGCCTTGCTTCGTAGTTCCGAAGGACTGGAGGATCTGAAGGATGCAGGGGCGGAAGATCTGCGCCTGCGTGGCCTTCAATCGACTGACTGTGTTGTTGGGATTGCTGCCGGTGGAACCACTCCTTACGTGCATGGAGCGCTGGAACTCGCTCGCAGTACAGGTGCCCTTGCCATTGCCATGGCCTGTGTTCCGGGTGATCAGGCGGCCATGCCCTGCGACATTGATATCCGCCTGCTCACCGGTCCTGAATTGCTCACTGGTTCCACCCGACTCAAGGCAGGAACGGCCACCAAGATGGCGTTGAATGTGATTTCCACCGCTGTGATGGTGCGGCTCGGCAAGGTGTATGGCAATCGCATGGTGGATGTGGCAGCCACCAATAGCAAGTTGGTTGACCGCTCTCTGCGCATTCTTCGCGATCTTGCGGATGTGCCGCGCGAACGGGGTTTGGAGTTACTTCAGGCGGCTCAAGGATCCGTGAAGCTGGCCCTCATGATGGAGGCAGCTGATTTAGACGTTGAGCCGGCCCGCGCAGTTCTCGAGGCCCATGGTCAACATCTAAGAACTGCCTTAGAGAGCTGCGGTGCCACTCTCAATGCAGCTTGAGACTTGAGGGGGCTGCGTGCATTCAGTTGTTTGCGTCATCCCCTGGTTGAGGTGGCTTGTTCGAAAGCACCCCAATAGGGGCTGGTGAACAAATCCAGGGCTTGGCGGGTGGTGGATGGAACAGCTTCCGGTCGTGTCATCAGGGCATCGGCGAGTGCCCTGTGGGCCAGTGAACTCGGTCTTTGTTGGGCCAGTGCATGCATCACTGCGTTCAGGATCGGGCCTGTGGCGGCTGCGTTCGCCTGCAGGTTGGCGATCACCATGTCGACGCTCACAGCGTCATGATCGGTATGCCAACAGTCGTAGTCAGTCACCATGCTCAATGAGGCGTAGGCAATTTCCGCCTCCCTCGCCAGGCGTGCCTCGGTGTGATTGGTCATTCCAATCACAGTGCAACCCCAACTGCGGTAAAGCTCACTTTCAGCTCGGGTGGAGAAGGCAGGTCCTTCCATGCAGAGATAGGTGCCACCCCGATGCAAGGTCTGACCTGCAGGCATGCACGTTTCAGCACATCCTGCAAGAACGGAACTGAGATTTGGACAGAACGGGTCTGCAAGGCTGACGTGCGCAACACAACCCTTGCCAAAAAAGCTGGCAGGCCGTTGCATTGTGCGGTCAATGAACTGTTCAGGCACCACCATGTCCCGTGGTTTGAGGCTCTCCTGCAGGGAGCCCACGGCAGACACAGAGACCAGCCAACGCACCCCTAGGGATCGCATCGCCCAGATGTTGGCCCTGTAGGGAACCTCTGTCGGCAAGAGGTGGTGGTTGCGACCATGGCGTGCGAGAAAGACTACCTCTACGCCTTGGAGCCGCCCAATACGGAAGGCATCCGATGGAGTGCCAAACGGAGTGTCGACCTCGACTTCTGAGATGTCTTCGAGACCTTCAATTGCATAGAGGCCACTGCCGCCGATGACGCCAACACGGGCCTGCTGAAGGGAGTCCTGTAGAGCAGGGTTGGACATGGGGGAGGCACAAGTTCAGTCCATCCTGCCTCTGCGTAGCATGACCCTTTATTGGCAGTGCTTTGACGACTGTTCTGATGGAAACCGATGCTGGCCAGATCCGGCTCGAGATGTTCGATGCGGACGCCCCGAACACCGTGGCGAACTTCGTCAAATTGGCCAAGGATGGTTACTACGACGGATTGGCATTCCATCGTGTGATCCCAGGATTCATGGCTCAAGGTGGATGCCCGAATTCCCGTGAGGGTTCCAGGGGGATGGCGGGCACAGGCGGTCCCGGCTACACCATCAACTGCGAGATCAACAGCCGCAAGCATGGCCCGGGAGCGCTGTCGATGGCCCATGCCGGCAAGAACACAGGTGGTAGCCAGTTCTTCATCGTTCATGAGGCTCAGCCCCATCTCGATGGCGTTCACACCGTCTTTGGTCAGACTGGCGACATGGACGTGGTCTTGGCCCTGAAAAACGGATCGCGGATCAACAAGGTGACGGTTCAGGACTGAGTTTGTTGATCGCTGACAGACGTCAGCTCCACTCAATCAGGGTCGGTTCATCAAACTGACCCTGAATTCTGACGAATCCGGCACGAAGGTCTTCAAGTGATCCTTTTGCGCGCTCCAGAGTCTGGGCCGGGTGCTCCATTTGATCTGATGACACCGCTACGTACAGGCCAACTCTGAGAGTCTCAGGCCAGGAAGCGAAGGATTCGAGAAGAGCCTGCAGGCGGGTCTTGAATGAGGCTCCGCCTTGATGACTTTCATGCTCAATGAGCATCCAGGCAAATTGAGGCCTCTCCCAAAGCGCCAGAAGTCGGGGTGATGTTTTGGCGGAGAGGCTCAAGTGGAGACGCGACGCCGTTTGCTCTGCACGAATGCTGATTTGAGGCAAGTGCTCGGTCAGACCGTCCCAGCTGATCACCATCTTGTTGGAGCCCTCTGGCGTCCCTGGAAGGTCGCGAATTGCCTCCGCTGTCTGCTCAACAGACTGGAAAAGATGGCCCAGCTTGTCGCGTTTGGCGGCTAGGTAGCTGGCGTTGTGATCACCCGGGTGAATCACCAAAGGCACGCGATCCACCACTTCAAGGCCATAACCCCCAAGGCCGGCAATTTTTCTGGGATTGTTCGTGAGCAGTCGCAGTCGGTGGATCCCTAGGTCACTGAGTATTTGGGCCCCAACCCCGTAATTGCGCAGATCAGCTGGAAAACCAAGCTTTTCGTTGGCCTCAACGGTGTCAAGACCTCCATCCTGGAGGCTGTAGGCCTTGAGTTTGTTGATCAAACCAATGCCTCGACCTTCCTGGCGGAGGTAAACCACGACCCCTTCACCCTCCTCCTCGATCTGACGTAATGCCGCCTCGAGTTGGGGCCGGCAGTCACAGCGCAGTGATCCAAATGCATCACCGGTGAGACATTCCGAGTGCATGCGAACCAGCACCGGCTCACTGAGCTGAGCCGGATCTCCTTTGACGATCGCCACATGTTCGCTGCCATCGAGCTCGTTGCGGTACCCGATGGCTTTGAACTGTCCGAAGGCACTGGGTAATGAAGCCTGGGCTTGTCGAACCACGAAGCGTTCGTTTTCCAGCCTGTAACGGATCAGGTCTGCAATGCTGATCAGTCGCAAGTTCCACTGATCGGCGTATTCACGCAACTGATGAAGACGGGCCATGGAACCATCAGGGTTCTGGATTTCACAGATCACCCCAGCGGGTGTGAGGCCTGAGAGGGCTGACAGATCAATGGCTGCTTCGGTGTGTCCTGCCCGTTTGAGAACGCCACCCTGACGGGCACGCAAGGGAAAAATGTGCCCCGGGCGGCGCAGGTCGCTAGGCCTCGCATCCGACTTCAGAGCCACTTGAATCGTGCGTGAGCGGTCCTCGGCTGAGATCCCGGTGGAGACCCCATGCTCCGGTCCTGCATCAATGCTCACGGTGAAGGCCGTTTGGTTGGCATCCGTGTTCCGGTCGACCATCAAGGGCAGATCCAGGGCATCCAACTGTTGGCCCTCCATGGCCAGACAGATGAGCCCACGGGCATGGGTGGCCATGAAATTGATCTGGTCGGGGGTTGCGTACTGGGCCGCACAGATCAGGTCACCCTCATTTTCCCGACGTTCGTCATCCACAACCACCACACACTCGCCATTGCGGATGGCGGCCAGTGCATCGGGGATCGAGTCGAAGCGAACGGTCTGAATCGTGTCAGCGGAGGAAGGCGTGCTCAGGGGTCTTCGAAAGCCAACGATCTGCATTCATTATCGGCATCGGTACGATCAGCCCAGTCCCTAGTCCCGCATGCAATCCAACCCCATGGTTCCGGCCCCGATCTCTTCCGGTGGTGTGGTTGGTCGTGTTGCTGTGGTGGGCGCTTCTGGCTATGGCGGATTGCAAACGCTCCGCATCCTCCAGCGCCATCCGCAATTCGAGGTGACGTTTCTCGGGGGTGAACGCAGCGCTGGCAAGCGATGGAGTGAGTTGTGTTCCTTCCTGCCGCTGGTTGATGATCCTGTCGTCGAGACCCCTGATCCCGCCAAAATTGCTGCGGCTGCAGATCTCGCGGTTCTAAGCCTTCCCAACGGGCTCGCCAGTGACATGGTCCCTGAGCTCTTGGATCGGGGAGTCCGGGTTGTGGACCTCTCGGCTGACTACCGCTACCGGTCTCTTCAAGCCTGGTCACAGGCGTACGTGCAGGAGGCACAAAAACATCAGCGCACCGACGCAGCACTTTGCGAGGAGGCTGTTTATGGACTACCTGAATGGCATGGCCCTGAGATCGCCAAGGCCAGGCTCGTGGCAGCTCCAGGGTGTTTCCCCACTACCAGCCTGTTGCCCCTGCTCCCTTTTCTCAAACAGGGGCTGATCGAAACCGAAGGGCTGATCATTGATGCGAAGACAGGCACCTCCGGAGGAGGACGTGCAGCCAAGGAGCATCTCCTTCTCGCAGAAGCCTCTGAATCGATCGTTCCTTACGGCGTGGTCGGACATCGTCACACCTCAGAGATTGAACAGATGGCCAGCGCCGTCGCTGGATGTCCGATTCACCTTCAGTTCACCCCCCATCTTGTACCGATGGTGCGTGGACTTCTTTCGACTGTGTATGCGCGACTGCGGGACCCTGGCCTCACGGCGGATGACTGCACCACGGTTCTCGAAGCGGTCTATCGCCATCACCCCTGCGTGCGTGTGTTGCCTGTTGGCACCTATCCGGCGACAAAGTGGGCCAAGCACACCAACCAGGCTCTGCTCTCCGTTCAGGTGGATACGCGTACGGGACGGCTGGTGTTGATGAGTGCTGTCGACAACCTCATGAAGGGCCAGGCTGGCCAAGGGGTGCAATGCCTCAATCTGATGGCAGGGTTGAATCCGACCCTCGGCCTTCCGTTAGAGCCTTTCTATCCCTGAGTACGCCAGTCTTTCGCCTTAATTGCCACAGCCATTGGCAGAATTTGGTGTTCCTGTTGGTGGATGCGCTCTGAAAGGGATGCATGGCTATCGGTTGCAAGAACCGGAACTGCCGCCTGCAGGATCACGGGTCCCCTGTCCACGTCTTTGGTCACCACATGGACAGTGCAACCGCTAATGCAAACCCCAGCTTTGAGAGCTTGCCCCACGGCATCGAAGCCACGAAAGCTCGGGAGTAGGGAGGGATGGATATTGATCAGACGATCCTCGAAGGCATTAATCAAAACAGGAGTGACAATGCGCATCCAACCCGCCATCACCACCGCTTCCACTCCGGCTTCACGGAAGGTGGACACCAAGGCCTGGTCGAGGGCTTCCCGGCTGCCGTAATCACGATGGTCAAGCACCAAACATCGGATCCCAAGACGTTCTGCACGTTGTTGGGCTCCGCATTGAGGGTTGTTGACAACTAATAATTCAACGTTGGCTTCCAACTGGTGCTGCGTGGCCTCGACGAGCGCCTCGAAATTGCTGCCATTTCCTGAGGCCATCACCCCCAGCCGCAGCGGGGGGTTCAGCCTGGGCCACGACACCGGGGCCGGTGCAACGAGTGCGTCAATCCCCTGACCACTTGTGGGATTGCTCTGGCTAGTGTTCGAAAAAGCGGGCATTCAGACCATGTCCCATCTCTCCATCCTGCCCACAGCCCTCTCCGATTTGGATCGGCTTAGCTCGGTTTTGAAGGCCGAGGGATACGTGATTGAGCGCAATGGCTTGCTCCCCGGGTTTGCCGGTGACAGCCATCCCTTCGATCTGAAGGCCACAAGTCCTTGTGGACATCATTTCGCCTGGAGACGTTCGGCCAACTCGGCCAACCTGGAACTGCTGGCTGATGTGGAGCGGCAGGGTGCCGCAACAACCTATGGGTCACGCCTGCAAAGGATTGTGCGTTTGTATGCCTTGGCCAAGGCACTCGATGCCGTAGCCACAACCCCCTCGCTCTCCGGGGTCATCAGCGTTTGACGTGAGCATCCGATCCAAGGTCTTTCTGCGACTGGATCTCCGTGATCCCGCTTCCCAGACCCTTGGGGTGGAGATGGTCTGGACCCCTGAGACACTCCACCAACGATGGTTGATGCCGGTTTGGACCCCAGGGTCTTACACCGTTCGAGATCCCTCTCAACATCTGCATAGTCTTTCACTGCAACAGGGCACAACTCGGCTCAATCCCAGACGTGTGTCACCGTCTCGATGGAGTATTGAACTGGCTTGTCTTGAGCCCCTAAGGCTCTGTTATCAGCTTGAGGCCCGTCAACTAACCGTTCGAACGAGCTATCTCGATCCCCATTTCGCGTCCCTATGCCTTTCTGCAGTGGCCATGCAGATCGAGGGGCAGCGTTGGCAACCCCACGCGCTTTCGCTCTTGCTTCCCAATGGATGGAATAGCTTCGTGCCCCTGCCGGTGGAAGACAGGTCTTTTCTTGCGCGGGACTTTGATCAACTGGTGGACAGCCCGGTCCATGCAGGATCCTTCGAGGCAATCCCCTTTTCCGTCAATGGTTTCCAACACAGCCTTGTGGTGATTGGCAACCCACCAATGGGTTGGCCTGAAAGCCTTGTTGCAGATGTGGAAGCGATTTGCAGCGCGGCATGTGCCTTGATGGGTAGCCCCCCGCCAGCCGGCGACTGTTATCAACTTGTGATTCAGTTACTGGATCACGGTTATGGAGGTCTCGAACATGACCATGGAGCTGTTTTGCAATATTCCTGGTCAGCATTGGCCAAGCCAGATGGGTACCACCAGCTGCTCCAGCTTGTAGGTCATGAGTATCTGCACCAATGGAATGTGCGCAGGCTCCGCCCGAGGGAATACATTCCCTATGACCACTCCGCTCCGGTAATCAGTGATGGCCTGTGGTTTGCGGAGGGCATCACCAGCTATTTCGACCTTGCGCTTCCGCTGTTGGCAGGTCGTTCTGACCGCCACACCTTGTTGAAAGACCTCGGCAAAGACCTGTCCCACGTGCTTTTGCACCCTGGCCGCAAGATTCAGACCTTGGCTGATAGTTCACGCGAGGCATGGGTACGGCTTTATAAAGCCACCCCTGCTGGATCAGACACGCAGATCAGTTATTACAAACTAGGTACCGCTGTGGCCTTTTGCCTCGATGTGCGTCTTCGAGCAGCGGGCGCGTCCCTGGCCCAGGTACTGAGAGATCTCTGGATCAGTTTTGGGCAGAGTGGTCGCGGATACAGCCGATCTGACATCCAATCGACTCTCGCGTTCTACAGCCCTTCCTTGGCAGATCATTTGCCGATTTGGCTCGATGAACACGACCAACTTCCGATCGAGAATTGTTTGGATCAACTGGGATTGTTATGCGTAAGTTCGTTCGGTGATACGGGTTGGAGCGGCTTGTCCCTTGAGGACGCGCCGGGTCGTGGTGTTGCCGTGAAACGGGTTCGCCATGGCGGTCCCGGCCACGCAGCTGGTCTGGTTCCAGGTGACGAAATCGTTGCAGTCAAGGGTCATCGCCTCTATCGATTGGAGTTATGGCCTGTGCTTTTGAAAGGAAGCGAACGGGTCAAGATCGCCTTTGCCCGTCGAGGCCAGATGGAAGAAACTCAGTTGGATCTTGATCCTCCAGCGCAGGAATCGTTGTCATTGGAATGGAACCCTCAGGCCACACCTTCAATGCGCCAGCTTCGAGATCGATGGTTCGAGATTCGCTGAGGCTACGCCTGCATCAGTTGCGCGCTGCCCTCGAACGCAGGCCGCGCACTCTGTTGATTGGTTGCTGCGGTCTTGTATTGAGCGGTGGCAGCATGGTTTGGCTGGGGCTGTATCAGCAAATCGATGTCTCTCGGCAGCAGCCAACCTTGTTGGAATTACTTGATAAGGTCACCAGCAGTACACCCAAGTTGGTGAAGGATCCAAGCATCAGTCAACCACCAAATCCTCCACGGGCTTTGAACTGGCAATCTCCACTCGCGAAGCAATGCAGTGGTCTCGATCAGACGGTTCGCAAGCGATTACAAGGAGCCCAAAAGTCTTTGAGACGGCGTCGACAAAGCATCGCGATTGACCCCAGCAATTTCGGCAAGCGCTACAGCATCGATCCGTGGAACAACCCAATCAATCCTCTCCCCAGAGTTGTTGTGCTTCACGAAACCTCCTACTCACTTCAATCCGCACTCAATACTTTCCAACAATTTCATGCCGATGAAAATGATCAGGTGAGTTATCACACGTTGATTGGTCGTTCTGGCTCGGTAATTGATGTGGTGGATCCTCTGTACCGCGCCTATGGAGCAGGTTTCTCTGCGTTTCTTGGGGAGTGGGCTGTCACCAATCCAGAATTCATGGGATCAGTGAACAATTTCGCCCTTCATCTCAGCCTCGAGACACCGGAAGATGGCCACGGAGGAGGGCAGAGACACAGTGGCTACACCGCTGAGCAATACGACGCTTTGGCGCTGGTTCTGGATGAATGGATGGGCCGATTTGCGATCAAACCCGAAGCCATCACCACGCATCAGCACGTGGACCTTGGCGGAGAGCGCGGAGACCCTCGAAGTTTCGATTGGGCTGAGCTTCAGGTGCGCCTGGCTGCCTTGAATCGGCTTTGTTAGTGCTCAGATCGCAGTGGATCGATTCGGCAATTGGGTGGAGTAGATCAACCCATGCAAAGCCGGGTCCTGCATATAACGGAGGATCCTGGCGGGATAATCGAGCTTTCCATTGTGAAGGTAGGCGAGGGTGGCAATCGCCTTGGAATCCGCATAAGACCCACTGGCGGAGAGCATGCGGCTTCCGGAGAGATTCAGGGCCCGTTTGAGTCGCTCTACTTTGCCGGCCAGCAAAGACACATTTTGTTCGGGATCCAGGAGAAGATCGCGGGCTTCGGCAATCTGCTGATCGCTGGGGTTGGCAGGGAGGCGACCCTGATGGATCAATTCACTGATCCCGAGTTGGGCGGGGCCGTGGGTTGAGACCAATCCGGAGTGAGCCACAAAGGGTAGTCCCTCACCTGGCTTCGAATGCTGAATCTCGTCGTAGAGGATGCCGGTCAGCAACATCGGATTGATGTGGCGAGCAGCTGCTTCACGCATGATCACCGGTTTCAGTTCGGCGAGCCGCGTCATCGTCATCGCCCGTAAGGGTTCGAGCTGATCCACCCCCTTGGTAAACAATTGGGCGATGGGCGTCTGGGGGCCATGGACACCGAATCGCTGCTGCAAGACCTCCAGTTCTTCGGCACTGAAATCGGCTGGATTGGCCCGTTGCTGGGCGCTGAATCCAGGCTGGGATTCATGAGCGATCTGGGCGTCGATGACCCGCCCAATCGGCACTGGGGTCATGGCAGACCTCAACACACTGAAGCCTGACAGTGCGATGCAGCACGTCACCAGGATGCGGTGCGTGAATCTGTGGCGGATCAAGCGACCGGCTGTGGCCATGGACAGACGCTAACCGTGCTGTCGCATTAATTGTGCAGCACGCGAAAACAAGGATAACTTCGTCGAGATTGCGGCCATGATCCCCCTGATGAGCTTCCCGGATTTCTGCGCCAACGATGCTCAGGTTCAGTGGCAGCGCTTTTGTGAGCTCCTTTGGTTTAATGACGATCTGGGGATGTGGCTCGACATCAGCCGCATGCACGTCAACCATGCAGATCTTGAAGCGTTAACCCCTAGGTTTGATCAGGCGTTTCAGGCGATGGCTGCCCTAGAAGCCGGCGCAATCGCCAACCTGGATGAGCAACGTCAGGTCGGTCACTACTGGTTGAGGGAACCCCAGTTGGCCCCGGATCCCCAAGTTGCGACCCACATCACCCATGAGATTGACGCGATCGAAGCATTTGGTCGTGCGGTTTTGGATGGAGAGATCAAGGCTCCTAATGGCAAAGCCTTCACGGATGTTCTCTGGATCGGTATCGGTGGCAGTGGTCTCGGGCCCATTCTGATGATTCGAGCCCTGCAAGATGCCGCCTCAGGACTCCCCTTCCATTTTTTCGACAACGTTGATCCCAATGGCATGAGCCGCGTGCTGGCAGGGATCGGTGATGCGTTACCAACCACTTTGGTGATTACCGTCAGCAAATCAGGAGGAACGCCTGAGCCACACTTGGGTATGGAACAGGCACGTCATCGTGTGGAGGCCAGTGGTGGCAGTTGGTCTGGTCAGGCTGTTGCGATCACCATGGCCAACAGCAAACTTGATCAAAGGTCCTCGAAGGAGGGCTGGCTGAAGCGCTTCGACATGTTCGATTGGGTGGGTGGGCGTACCAGCATCACCAGTGCTGTTGGGCTGGTTCCCGGTGCCCTGATCGGATCTGACATTCGTGCCTTCCTTGACGGAGCTGCTCAGATGGATGCCGCTACCCGGGTGGCTGATCTCAGAAGCAATCCAGCCGCGTTGATGGCGGCGTCTTGGTTCGTGGCCGGAGAGGGTTGCGGCAAGCGCGACATGGTTCTTCTTCCTTACCGGGATCGATTGGAAGTGTTCAGCCGCTACCTGCAGCAGCTGGTGATGGAATCGCTGGGCAAACGCCTCGATCGTGAGGGCAACGTGGTGCACCAAGGCATCGCTGTGTATGGGAACAAGGGCTCCACCGACCAACACGCCTATGTTCAACAACTTCGCGACGGTGTCGACAATTTCTTCGTCACGTTCATCGAAGCCTTACAGGACAGTCCTGACATTCCTGAGATCAACGGAGAGCGCCCTGGTGACTTCCTGGATGGTTTCCTCCAAGGAACACGATCGGCATTGACCGAGGGCGGACGCCAGAGCATCAGCATCAGCATGCGCCAATTTGATGCCAGACGCCTTGGTGCTCTGATTGCTCTTTTTGAGAGAGCCGTCGGTCTTTACGGAGAGCTGGTGAACGTGAATGCCTATCACCAACCTGGTGTTGAAGCGGGCAAGAAGGCCGCTGCCGCAATCCTGGCGCTTCAGGGTCAGGTTGAACACGTGCTGGCCGACGGTCAGTCCCGTTCCGTCAGCGAGGTGCAGGCTGCCATTGGTGAAGGCACGATTGAATCGGTGTTCTGGATCCTTCGCCACCTCGCGACCAATGAGCGGGGCTACAAAGCACAGGGAAGCTGGGCTGCTCCCGCCACCCTGCGTTTCAGCAAAGCCTGATCAAGGGACCAGATTCACAAGCTTTCCTGGAACCACAATCACCCGCTTGGGCGGCTGACCTTCCAGCCATTTAACTGCTACATCACTCGCGAGCGCCAACTGTTCCAAGGTTTCCTTGTCGGCGTTGGCAGGAGCTTGAAGGCTTCCCCGCACCTTCCCTTTCACTTGAATCACCAACTCGATAGTGTCTTTCTGCAAGGCCGAGGGATCGTGCTGAGGCCAGGATTGCTGGTGAACGCTGGCCTCGCCGTCGAGGCGAGACCAAAACTCCTCGGCTAAGTGGGGTGCGAATGGTGCCATCAACCGGATCAATACAGATAGGGCTTCCTGTCGCACAGCGGGATCAACACCGGCGAGATGGCCACTCAAAGCATTCGAGAGTTTCATCAACTCCGAAATCGCGGTGTTGAACTGGAAATCACCGCTGAGGTCCTCTCCAATTTCTGCGATCGCAGTGTGCACGGCCCGGCGCACATCTTGTTCAGCATTGGTCAGGGTTGCCGGCAGTTCCAGGCTCTGATCTTTTGCGAGAGAGACACGTTGGTCAGACTCAGTGCAAGCGCTTTCCACAAGTCGCCACAGGCGTTGCAGAAAGCGGAATTGACCCTCCACATCTGCGTCATCCCATTCGAGATCTTTTTCCGGTGGTGTCTTGAAGAGGATGAACATCCGAGCGGTATCAGCTCCGTAGCGATCGATCACCGCGGCAGGATCGACGCCGTTGTACTTCGACTTCGACATTTTTTCGAAGAGCACTTCCAATTCACCTCCATCGTCGGGATCACGAGGATCGCCTTCGTCGGTGACTTGATTAGGTGCGACGTAGCGTCCAGTGCGGGGATTGCGGTAGGTGACTCCTTGCACCATTCCCTGCGTGAGCAGTCGTTCGAATGGCTCATCAATGGTCAGTAAGCCTCTGTCCCGCAGGGCTTTGGTGAAGAACCGTGCGTAGAGAAGATGAAGGATTGCGTGTTCAATGCCCCCGACGTATTGCTTCACCGGCAACCAGCGGCCAATCGCCTCAGGGGTAAACGGTGCCTCCCTGTTGCTGGGATCGGCAAAGCGAAGGAAATACCAGGAGGAACACATGAAGGTATCCATGGTGTCCGTTTCCCTTCGTGCTGGCTTGCCGCAGCAGGGACACGGTACGGAAGTCCATGACTCCAACTGCGCAAGCGGTGAACCGCCGCGGCCCGAGAGATCGACATCCTTGGGGAGTTGAACGGGAAGCTCGTGTCTGGGCACAGGGACGGCACCGCAGCTCTCGCAATGAATGATGGGAATGGGACAGCCCCAATAGCGTTGCCTCGAGATCAACCAGTCGCGAAGTCGGAACTGAACTTTTGGAGTCGCCCAACCTTCTTTGGACCCTTGGCTGGTGATCGCTTCCTTGGCTTGATCGGAGGGCATCCCATCAAAGCGACCGGAATGGATCAGGACACCAGGCTCCGTCCATGCTTCCCCGTCAACGAGATGTTCATCGGCCCCAGGCACCTGAATGACGACTCGCACCGGGAGCTCATGGCGTCTCGCAAAGAGAAAATCCCGCTGGTCATGAGCAGGAACGCCCATGACCGCGCCTGTGCCGTAGTCCGCCAGCACATAGTCGGCAATCCAGACGGGCAATCGTTTCCCATTCACCGGGTTGATCACCTCTGCACCAATAGGGATGCCTCGTTTGGGTTGATCGTCAGCAGTGCGTTCCTCATTACTGAGGGTGCTCATCAAATCCCTGAAGGCTGTCACCGAGCTGCGGTGGTCATCTGTGGTGATTGCGTCCACCAGAGGGTGTTCCGGAGCGAGCACCACATAACTGGCACCAAAGAGCGTGTCAGGCCGGGTGGTGAAGACTGTGATGTCCTGATCTGGTTGCGTTGAAGCGCCGTCCACCTGGGCCAAGTGGAATCGGATTTCGGCACCCTTCGATCGACCGATCCAGTTGGCCTGCATGGTCCGCACCCGTTCCGGCCAGCCCTTGAGCTGCTCAAGGTCATCAAGCAGGGCATCGGCATAGTCGGTGATCTTCAGGAACCACTGGCGGAGAAGCCGTTTCTCCACCACAGCCCCTGAGCGCCAGGATTTTCCATCAGCATCCACCTGTTCATTAGCCAGAACGGTCTGATCAATGGGGTCCCAATTGACCTGGGCTTCTTTCTGGTAGGCGAGACCGCCATCGTGCAGTTCCAGGAACAGCCACTGAGTCCAGCGGTAGTAGTCGTCGTGGCAGGTCGCCTGTTCTCGGGTCCAATCGATCGAGAGACCAAGCCTTGCCAGCTGATCCTTCATCTGGTCGATGTTGCGATCGGTCCAGACGGCTGGGTCGATGCCCCGTTCAATGGCCGCGTTTTCTGCCGGTAAACCGAAGGCATCCCATCCCATCGGATGCAGAACGGCATGACCGCGCATCCTCTGGACACGGGCAATCACATCAGTGATCACATAGTTGCGTACATGCCCCATGTGCAGGCTTCCCGAGGGGTAGGGAAACATCGACAGGGCGTAAAAAGGGGTGCGCGCGTCACCATCGACTGGAGTTCGATCCAGATCGATGTCTTTCCAATGGGCCTGCCAACGCTGCTCGGTCTCAAGAGGGTCATAGCGGCGATGGCCGCCGCTGGAATCAGGCTGGGAAGACAACGCAGCAGTCACGGCCAGAGATCACCTGGTTGCGATCGTGCCATAGCCCATTCACCATCAGTTGGATGGGGCTGTTCAGCCCAGAGGACGAATCAGCAAAACAGTCCTGCGGTTGATCAAGATCGGTTCAGAGCCATCCGCGCGACGCAAAGCGAGAAACTCCGGGTCTTGCCAGGCCAGCACCCCTTCATGGGAGGTGGCGTTGGGAAGTTCAATGCGGAGCAGCCGTCGGTCGCGAGTCCATGACTGCAGCTGCCGTACACCCGGCAGACTGGGGTCGAAACTGGTGTTATTCATCGCTTCGGCATAGGCAAGGGATTTCATGCTGCAGTTCAGCAAATATCAGGGCCTCGGCAATGACTTCGTGTTGATCGAGGGCCGTGATGGCCAACTCGATGCAACCATCACATCTCCTGACCCTCAGTGGGTTCGTCGGATCTGCGACCGACGCTTTGGAATTGGCGCCGACGGCATCATTCTTGCGTTACCACCAGAGGGCTCCTCCGAGCTCCGCATGCGCATTTTTAATGCCGATGGCAGTGAGGCGGAAATGTGTGGCAATGGCATTCGTTGCCTGGCCCGCTTCCTGGCTGACAGTGACGGCGATGAGCCGGGTCGACGCTGGACCATTGAGACACCTGCAGGTGTGATTGTTCCCGAGTTGCAGGCGGATGGACAGATCCGCGTGGATATGGGTCCACCGATGCTCGAACCGCAGATGGTTCCCACCACACTGCAGGTCGGAGACCAGGGTCTGCCTCAAGGTCAGCTGGAGGTGGCAGGTACAACCTTGGCCGTGGCATCCGTGGGAATGGGCAATCCCCACGTCGTCGTGCCTGTGCCAGAGCTAGAGGCGATTCCTTTTGAGGACTGGGGTGCAGCTCTGGAGGTTCATCCCAGCTTTCCTGCCAAGACCAACGTTCATTTCCTTGAGGTGAAGGGTCCCGGGTCTCTGCATATTCGTGTTTGGGAACGTGGTGCGGGGCCGACGCTGGCCTGCGGCACCGGCGCCTGCGCCACTCTTGTAGCGGCCTATCAGCTCGGTCTTTCAGGACCCTCCGCCGAAGTGATGCTGCCCGGTGGCCCGCTGCAAATCAGCTGGCCCGATCCCGGCGGGTCTGTCTTCATGACAGGTCCTGCTGAAGCTGTCTTCGATGGTGTTGTTGTGCCGGAGTTGGTGCCTGTTCCTGCAACCGCAAGTCAGGCACCCAACCCATTGCCGGCGAATGGATCAGAAAGGCCATCGAACCTCGGGTCGGTCGCCAGCCAAGTGGTCACTGCAGCAACGACAGCTGGGACTTTCGATTGTTCCCGGGACTGCCGGGATGGCTGCCTTCAGCCGGACAATTGCCTGCGGGCCGAGGCTCAACAGCAGGTGCAATCGTTGCTGGAAACAATGTCACTCGATGCCATGATTGATCTGGCGAGCGACTCGCTTGAACAGCGCACTCGATCCCGGCTCGATCAAAACCTCAGTGGCTGAGCATCAGCCAGATTTATATCTTGATGCCTGCGCCACGACCCCCCTCCGCCCCGGAGTGGTCGAGGCGATGCTTGAGGTGCATGCCAATGCCTGGGGCAATCCCTCCAGCCTCCATGGGTTTGGCCTTGCGGCAGCCGAGAGCTTGGAACGATCGCGTTCGCGTATCGCTTTGGCTCTGAACGCCTCCCAGGACGACGTGGTCCTGACCTCAGGTGCAACGGAGTCCATCCATCTGGCATTACATGGATTTGCGGCGCATCAATCCCCTGGACGGGTCGTGATTTCAGCGGTTGAACATCCTGCGGTGACTGCCGCAGCTGAGCGCTTGAAAGGATGGGGATGGCAGGTCATGCTCTGGCCCGTTGACGCTTTCGGACGGATTGATCTCAGCTTCTTGGAGGAGATGCTCTCGCCCCCGACGCGTCTTGTTTCGCTGATCTGGGGGCAAAGTGAAGTGGGCACCCTTCAACCCATTCATGCGGTTGGGGTGGCCTGTTCCAATCGGGGCATTCCCTTCCACGTGGACGCGACCCAGGTGGTCAGTCAGGGGCGTCCTGACTGGAGTGCTCTCCCGGCAGATTTCTTAAGTGCTTCCGCTCACAAGTTCGGCGGACCCAAGGGCATCGGCCTGCTGTTGATTCGACACGGTAGGCGGCAGGACATGCACCCCCTCCTGGGCGGCGGCGGTCAGGAGCAGGGTCTTCGTGCCGGCACCATCCCCGTGTCGCTGGCGGCAGGTCTGGCAGAGGCCCTCGACCGGTCTCCGTCTTGGACCCCTGGCGATAGAACTCCGGATGTTCCCAACGATCTCAACGGCATCGTCGGGTTGCGTGATCAACTGCTGGAGATGCTGTTGGTTGATTCTCGTTACCAGCTCACTGGAGATCCCGAGAACCGACTCCCGCATCACATTTCATTGTTGGTGTTCAATCACCAGAAACGACCAGTGTCGGGCAGAGCTCTTGTGCGTGCGTTGGCCCAGCGAGGAATCGCGGTGAGCAGCGGCAGTGCGTGTTCCTCTGGACAAGACTCCGGTAGTCCGATTCTGGCGGCGATGGGTGTGGACCCTGCTCTGGTCCGTTCCGGCCTACGCCTAAGCCTGGGGCCGTGGCTCGCCGCTGATCAACTGCCACAGCTGGTGGCTGTGATGGATCAAACACTGACGGATCTAGACGACGCCACCGCTTGAATCACGCCATCGCGGTACCCTCCATCCACCAGTGGGAAACTTTTTTGAGCGCCAACCTTCCTGCCGATCTCAAGGCGGCTGAGGCCGCTGCGCTGCAGGCTCTGCTTCAGGCCCTCAAGCTAGAGGAGGGAAACCGTTGGACGGTGACTTGGCGATTTGAAGGTCTGCGGTTGCTGCCAGTGGTGATTCGCTTTGTTGAAGGACTGCGAGAGGTTGGATTGGATCCCGTTGTGGCGTGGCCTGATGCAGGAGCAGCAGCCCTCGCGCAACGGGATGCCCCCGATCTCGCTGGCAGCATTTGTTCTCTGATGGATCTGAAGCGTGGTCGTTTTTCAGATGCTGGTGAACGACTCTTGTTGGCTATCGCTCCTCAACCAAGTGACTACGAGGAACTGGAAGCTGTCACGGAAGCGTGGAATGGGCCTGTCGCGATGTTGAACGGCAGACTTGAGGATGCTGCGGTGGGCATCGGCAATGTGGCGCGCACTCGCCGGCGCGGCTTTGTATCGACATGGCAGACGGCCTACTGGCTTGAACCTCTCTCTCAGGGAGCCTTACTCCGGCAGTGCCCTGAACCTTGGTGGCTCTTTCGGCGCGACCCGGATGGGTATCGCGCGGTTGGCCAGTTCGACACCCGTCCAGATCCTGAAACGCTAGAAGCGTCTCTTTACGGAGATGGCGCTGAATTACAACGCCAGATGGGTGCGATGGATCGGTTCCTGAATGATCTGCGTGGTTGATCCGTCATGAGCTGCACTGGGTTGATACCGGCCCAGACCGTCTTTAAATTGTCTGTTCAAGACAGGTTCCCATGGCTGGAGCGAAGGGGTTGAAGGGCGTCTCCTGGGTGGATGGCCTGGCCGGGGCTGTTGCCCTGATTGCCTTAGCGGGCGTCGTGTGGAGTCCCAAGTTGAGCAACACCGTGGCTCGCGCCACCGGAGGGTTGAAGCCCGTGCAAGTGACTGTGGATGTTCGAGGCCTGCCAACTGCGAATCGAACCAAGTTGATCGCTGATGCCCTGTCCCATGGAAAAACGAGCCTCGTGATTCGCAACCAGCCAGCCGGATCAGTGCGTCTTGAAGATATCCAAGACATTTCCGGCAAGTTGGTCACGCTGCTTCCCGACGGCCGTGTTGTGCAGGCACCAGATCCCAATCGAGAGATCCAGGGCATTTTGGAGGCTCGTTTTGTGCTCAAAGGTGAAGCCACCGTGTCGTCCTCGGGTGTGGTGATGGCAGGGACCAACCTCAAGATCGGTTCACCTGTTGAGCTAGAAGGCCCTCGTTATCGCGTCAATGGCACTGTCAGCGGCGTGGAGGTGCAGTGATGGTCATGCTTTGGATGCGTTGTCCGATCGCGATGCTGCTGTTGGGAGGCTTGGCCTCCCCGTCCTTGGCTCAAGAGCAGATCACAATCCTGGATCAGCTTGGAGCTCCCACCAGCTCGGTCCCGTTCCTTTCCCCTCCACCACCCACACAGAACAGGGCGCTGCCAAGCCTTCAGCAAGGGGGTATCTGTCAGCCACTTCAAACAGCCCTGATGCGCCATCTCGGCAGCTCCAGATCCGCTTGGAGCATCAGTGTCGTCGATCCCGCCGGCCGTCTCATCGGTGATGTGAATGGTGATGTGGCCAGGATTCCTGCGTCCAATCAAAAACTGATCACTACAGCCTTCGCACTCGATCGCCTAGGGCCCGACTACCGCCTGAAAACCAAATTGCTCCGTCGTTCTGATGGAACTCTTGAACTTGTCGGTCAAGGCGATCCCGATCTTGGCCTGGCAGGAGTGCAGCGTTTCGCGATGGCGGCCCTGGGCCAAGGAGGTTCAAGAGGCGCTGCGACTGGACCAGTGCAGCTGATGTTGCGCGAAGAACCCCAACAGCGTTGGTGGCCCCATGATTGGCATCCTGCGGACCGTGCCGAGGCCTACGGCGCACCGATCACCCGTCTTGCGTTGACCAGTAACGCTTTAGACACAGCCGTACGCAATCCAGCCGCCCGTTTTCAAACCCTGTTGCAGCGCGAGATTCAGCGCCAGGGTGGTCAGGTATCCATGACTCTGTTGAGACCGAGTGCCTCGGATGAGCAGACTGTCGTGCTCCATGAAGAGACTTCAGCACCGATGCATGCGCTGATGAGTCTCTCCAATACCGAAAGCCATAACTTCACCGCCGAGGTGCTTCTGCGTCAAGCTGCAGATGAATGGGATGTGCGTCAGGCGTCCTCTGCCGCGATGCAGTGGATGCGGTCGCAAAACCTCCCACTCTCTGGTGTACGAATCGCCGACGGGAGTGGCTTGTCGCGGAACAACCGTCTCACAAGTCGAACGCTGTCAGCTCTGTTGCTGCGCATGAAACACCATCCTCTGAGCGCTTACTACCAGGCCTCCATGGCGATTGCCGGTCAACGCGGCACTCTTCGTAACCTGTTCAAGGGCACAGGTCTTGAGGGTCGCTTTCACGGCAAAACGGGCACATTGACGGGAGTTCGATCCGTGAGTGGACTCCTCCAAACCAAGGATGGTTTGCGCTTTGTGAGCATGATCTCAAATGGAGCCTCTTCACCCAACACCACGATGGAAAAGGTGCTCCTTTCGGTGCAGCAGCTCAGCCCGTGCCCTTCATCGTTCTGAGCCGTGATGCAGCGCGACGGGCGCGTGAGATCGGAACGGTCTCCGTGCCCTGGCGGTTGACTTCAGCCGTGCGCTGATTCAAACCAGAATCGCTGGGACGAATTGTCTGAATCTTCACCAGTTCCTGGCGTCCAGCGAGAACGACCTGGGCTATTTCCTTGAGCCTGCTCTCCAGTTCACCGAGGGTTTGTTCGGCATAACGGTTAGCCCCGTCTTGCACGGCCCCTGCCTCCTGGCGGGTGCGCTGGATCAGGCTCTCGCACTGCTGCTGTGTTTGCTGACGGTATTGGAGGGCTTCTTGATGCAGGCGCTCTGCCTCACCTTGGGCTTCTCTCTGAAGGCGGAGGCCCTCCTGGCGCACTTGATCCAACTCCTGCAGGGCCTGCAAGCGATTGCGTTCATGCTGCTCGGCTAGCTGGCGTTTGAGATCAATGGACTCTTGATCCAATTGCTGGCGGCGTTGCAGAGCTTCCTGTTCAAGCTGCTGCCGCCGCGAGGCGTACTGCTGTTCAAGCTGAGCCAACTTGGTCTGCGAGTCGTGCTCCAACTGCGCCGCTTGCTGCCGGGTGGCCTGCAGGAGTTGCTCGCATTGCTGACGCGCCTGATCGCGTAGCTCATTCACCTGCCGTTCTGCTTCCTGGCGGATGGACGCGGTGTTAACGAGTTGATCCCGTTGTTGCTGGGCCTTTTGAACGATCTCATCAGCCTGCTGCTTCGCAGTGCTGATGTACTGATGACGGGTCTGAATCAGCTGATCGGCCTGAGCGACCTGGCTCGGAAGGGTTTCCCGTATGGCATCGAGCAATTCCACAGCGTCCTGTTCGTTGACGAGACGCCCGCCGCTGAAGGGAATGCGGCTTCCTTCCAAAAGGATCTCCTCCAGCTGATCCAGCTGGTCGAGAACAGGTAACCGTATCTCGCTCATCACGCTTCGGCAGGGGAAGACAAATTAAAAAGCCTCGTGAGGTCTTCTGCCACCACCTCAGGGACCATGTGACCGACTGGCCCACCGAACCGGGCCACCTCTTTCACGACGGAACTGCTGAGAAAGCTGTGATGGGCTGCAGTTGCCAGAAAAATCGTTTCGAATTCAGCTGAGAGCGAACGGTTGGTATGGGCGATTTGGAGCTCATATTCGAAATCACTCATGGCCCGGAGCCCACGAAGGATCAGGCTGACCTTCTGCTCGCGGGCGCATTGCACTGTCAATCCATCGAAGCTGATCACCTCCACGCCCACGAGATGAGATGTGGCGCAGCGGATCTGAGCAAGGCGTTGCTCAAGGGGAAATGCGGGGGTTTTCCCAGGGTTCTGAAGGACAGCCACCACAACCTCGCCGAACAAAGAACAGCCACGTTCGATCAGATCAAGGTGTCCGAGGGTTAGCGGATCAAAACTGCCTGGATAGAGAGCCCGCATCGCCAGCACTGCGCTGAATGGATCCTATGCAGCGTCCTCTGACTAGATTTCCGCCATTGCCGACTTCCAGACCATGAGCCTCGACGCTGAAGCCAAAAAAGTGCTCCTGCGCAAGA
>JAYKIX010000179.1:0-4579 GCA_035286005.1 Synechococcus sp.
TCCGAGCTGATGGGAACCCAGGTGATCACCCGCGACACCGGCCGCCGTCTTGGCGTGGTGGGCGAAGTGATTGTTGATATCGATGGACGCGAGGTGGTGGCTCTCGGTCTGCGGGATAACCCCCTAACCCGTTTCCTGCCAGGGCTCCCCCGCTGGATGCTTCTCGATCGCATCCGTCAAGTGGGCGATGTGATCCTGGTGGATTCAATCGATTCCCTCAGCGAAACCTTTTCACCGGAGCGCTACAGCCGGGTGATCAATTGCCAGGTGATCACAGAGTCAGGCAGTGTCCTGGGCCGCGTGCTCGGTTTCTCCTTCGACATCGAAACCGGAGAACTCACCACCTTGGTGATGGGTGCACTGGGGGTGCCCCTGCTGGGTGAAGGGGTCCTCAGCACCTGGGAGATCCCCGTCGATGAGATCGTCAGCAGCGGCGCTGATCGGATCATTGTTTATGAGGGTGCAGAAGACAAGCTCAAGCAACTGAACAGCGGTGTTCTGGAGAAGCTTGGAGTCGGTGGTCCCAGCTGGGAAGAGCAGGAACGGGAGCGTTACCGGGTGAATGTGGTGCCGGTGGAAAACCAGCTCGCCTCGGGTCAACCTGTCGAAGAACAGCAGAAGCAACTCCAGGCCTCCGACGCCGCGGCCTTCAACCCAGACGAAGAGCTGGAATACGTCGAAATCGACACCCGTCACAACGAACAGCAGAGCCGGCGCCGCTACATGGACGATCTGCCTGAGCGCGAATTCGACAGCCGCCGTACCGCCTACCGAGAGCCTGAGGGCTACCGCAATGATCGCTATGAACCAAGTCGCCCAGAACGTCAGGAGTCATTCCGAGGCAACGACGTCTACTCAGAGTCAGGCCGTTACCCCGACAGCCGTCTCCCCAACGACCAATACGACGACCCTCGCCTGACCCAAGCACGCTTTGACTCAGAGCGCTCGGAGGCTGAACCGGATCGCTTCGAGGCCCGCCCCCGACTGGCCGCCCGGCGCGCCGTACAGCCTCCCGGCGATCCACTGGATGTGGAGCCCATCAGCCTCGATGAGCCCTCCACAAGCCGTGTCGGCGAGACGCCGCTCGACGACCTCGACGACCCCTGGTAAGCCAGGGGTCATCCAGCCATGAGAGCGATCAAGCCTTGTGCTCGAACCGCAGTGAAGCACTGTTGACGCAATAACGCTGGCCGGTCGGTGCCGGCCCATCGCCAAAAACGTGGCCGAGATGAGCATCACAGCGGGCGCAATTGATTTCGGTGCGCACCATCCCGTGGCTGGTGTCCCTTTTGGTGCTGATCGCCTCGGCGCTCACACCGTCCCAGAAACTGGGCCACCCAGTTCCTGAATCAAATTTGGTGGCGGAACTGAACAGGGGCTCGCCACAGCACACGCAGTGGTACATCCCAGTGGCCTTGTTGTCCCAATAGGCACCGGTGAACGCCCGTTCCGTCCCCCCCTTGCGAGCCACCTGAAACTGTTCGGCGGTGAGCTCTGCCTTCCACTGCTCGTCTGTGCGCTGCAGCGGGGCTTGGGCATCAGACGAGGAGCCGGAGCTGGCGGTCATGGCGCACGAGAAATCGGCGCCCAAATTAATCGCCGAGTGCCTTCGGCAGCAGAGCACGCACCTCGTCGGCCAAAGCGGCCACAGCCCCGGGCCTCCCGCGCAAACTGCGCAGATCCTCCCGCTGGCCTGCCAAGCGCTCAGGAGACGCCAGCCATGCAGCTGCTTCCACTGCGATGTCCTGAGGCTGAATCGGACCAACCCGCTCCGGCACCACGGACCGACCCGCTGAAATATTGGGCCAAGCCAAGAAGCCATGGTGTCGCAGGCGCCAGGCACTGAGCAGGGCACCAATGCACCAACGCAACCCGGGCAACCGTGCCAGGAGTCCCAACCAACCGTCCCAAGCCTGCATCACACCCAAATGCTGGGTGGGAACGATCACGATCATCGGCACGCCCAGGGCACCAAGCTCAGCGGTGTTAGCACCCACTGTGGTTAAGGCCAGGGCGCACTGGCTAAGGGGACCATGGGCAGGAGGGTCCTCCTGGAGATGAATCACGGTGCCAGCGGTGGTGATCAACCGCCGCCAGGGACAGTCAACGGACTCCGGCTCCACACGCGCCACCCCAGAGCGATAGGCCGCCGCAATCGGATTGCCAGGCCCAGCGAAACGTTCCAACACCGGCACTGAAGTGGTGGGTGCCACCGGCAGCAGGAAACGACACCCAGGGCGTAACCGGGCCAAACGGTCGGCGGATTCCAACAGAAAGGGCATACCCACCGACAACTTGGCCGCCTTGGAACCAGGCAGCAACGCCACCCATTCCCCCTCGGGCAGAGGCGCCTCGGCGCGGGCATGGGTGGACAGATCAGCCATCAGATCACCCACCACCGTGCAGCGGGCACGGAAACGCCGTGGCAACTGATCGAGAACAGCTGGGCCCATTGCCGCCAACCGATCATTCCAGCGGGGCCAGCGGGCCACCCACTCGGCGTAGGTGATGTGGCGGTAGCCCAAACGTGCCGATAACAACACGCTCCAAAACTGATCACCACCCAAAAACACCACCACGCCTTGAGGCGCCCAGGGCCCCTCTCGGCAGGGATTGATCAAAAGAGGCCAGAAACGCTGCGCGGGGGTGATCTGATCGAATTGCCGCCAACGGGACGCCGCATCCGCCTCCTGTCCCGTTGCATTGGGGCAGGGCACCAACACGAGTCTCAGGCTGATGAGCGACTGTCGCGCTCGGGGCCGCATCTGGAGGGTCCGATGCAGCTGCTCCGCGAGAGGCCTCACCCACGTGGCGAGCTCTCCCGGTCCATTGGAGACGAAAACGACGGACAACGCAGGGGGTTGTGCCGAACCTGCGACGCTGGGCTGATCGTCAGGCATCGGTCACAACGGGTTGGCTTGAGGGGGAGTACGAACGGGCCAAGCCCGTGGTGACGTCTTCCGTTGAAAAAGAAAAATGCGGATGGCGAGACTTGAACTCGCAAGGCCGAAGCCACACGCCCCTCAAACGTGCGTGTCTACCAATTCCACCACATCCGCGTGGCTGACGGAACCGCTCGGGTCTCGTCGAGGATGGATCATACCGGGCCGGGGTCCACGCACCTCCATGCATCGGAGCAAACCAATCGTTCTCACGCGCGCTGCGCAACGGATTTGAGCCCAAAAGCGTGAGCGCTGATACGATCCGCCCTTGCATGGAAACTGCCGGATGCCCATCGGCAAGGTGCTGATCGCCAACCGCGGCGAGATTGCTCTCCGGATCATTCGGAGCTGCAGAGAACTGGGCATCGCAACGGTGGCGGTTTACAGCACGGTTGATCGCAATGCTCTGCACGTGCAGCTCGCCGACGAAGCGGTGTGCGTGGGCGAAGCCGCCAGCAGCAAGAGCTATCTCAATATCCCCAACATCCTGGCTGCCGCCACTTCACGGGGTGTCGACGCCATCCATCCCGGATACGGCTTCCTGGCCGAAAACGACCGGTTCGCTGAGATGTGCCGCGACCACGGCATCACCTTTGTGGGGCCTTCACCCCATGCGATTCGCTCGATGGGCGACAAGGCCACGGCCAAAAGCACGATGCAACGGGTGGGCGTCCCCACGGTGCCGGGTAGTGAAGGCCTGTTATCGAACCCTGAGGAGGCAGCCGCCCTGGCCGAAGAGATGGGCTACCCCGTGATGATCAAGGCCACCGCCGGTGGGGGTGGCCGCGGCATGCGTCTGGTTCCGGGGCCCGATCAACTCCACAGCCTGTTCAAGGCGGCCCAAGGCGAAGCGGAAGCCGCCTTTGGCAACCCAGGGCTGTACATGGAGAAATTCATCGACCGCCCCAGGCATGTGGAGGTGCAGGTGCTTGCTGATCGCCACGGCAACGTGGTGCACCTCGGGGAACGCGACTGCTCAATCCAACGACGCCACCAGAAACTTCTGGAAGAAGCCCCAAGCCCCGCTCTCGATCCCGAACTGCGCCGACGCATGGGTGAGGCAGCCGTGGCAGCAGCCCGCAGCATTCAATACGAGGGCGCTGGAACCGTGGAATTCCTCCTGGATCGCAGCGGCGGTTTCTATTTCATGGAGATGAACACCCGCATCCAGGTGGAGCACCCGGTCACGGAGATGGTGACGGGGATTGATCTCATCGCCGAGCAGCTGCGCATCGCCGGCGGAGAAGCCATCGGCGTCAGCCAGGACGATATTCAGCTGCGGGGCCACGCGATCGAGTGCCGCATCAATGCAGAAGATGCGTCCCACAACTTTCGTCCTGCACCTGGGAAAATCACCGGCTGGTTGCCCCCTGGAGGCCCAGGCATACGCGTCGACAGCCACGTCTACACGGGTTACGACATCCCCCCCTTCTACGACTCACTGATCGGCAAGTTGATCATCTGGGCACCCGATCGGGCCAGCGCCCTCAAGCGCATGCGCCGTGCCTTAAACGAATGTGCCGTGACCGGCATTCCCACCACCGTGGAATTTCACCTGCGCCTTCTCGATCGCCCGGAGTTCCAGCGTGGCGATGTGCACACCAAATTTGTTGAGCAGGACATGCTCTGACAGGGCA
>JAYKIX010000180.1:0-4719 GCA_035286005.1 Synechococcus sp.
CCTGATTTGGGAACAGTCGCTCAGGTGATGGGCTTTTAAGCCCATCAACAGACCTCGAAACATCGTTGCCAACCTCAACGCCCCCTTCAATCGGGGGCTTTTTTGTGCTGAAAGGTCTCCAACGAGCCCAGTCAGCCCGTTCGCCCCCTCCAACCAGAACAAAAAGCGGCTGCGGAACACCAATCAAAACAGGGGAGAAAACTGGTGGAAAAACAGGAACAACCCACGCAGCCGACCCTTCCATCACATTCCCCAGGTTGTGGAACCTGGGCAAAACAGCACATCGTCCACATTCGGCTTTCATTATTCCCCAGGCCTGTGAAAGCAAAAAGCCTTGTCGGGAGAACAGGTGAAGGGGTTTTCCACCGATTCCCCAGTGCCGATTACGACTATTAGATTTGGTTTTAAAAGTTTTTTAAATCCTTGATCCGGATTGGGTTGACTTCCATGGTCCTGGCGTTGCGCATCTCCTCAGCCTGTGAAACCGTGGGGGGCCTTCAGGACGCATGGTCGGGACGTTGACCCCATGAAACTGGTCTGTTCCCAGTCAGAGCTCAATGCAGCCCTCCAGCTGGTGAGCCGAGCTGTGGCGTCACGGCCGACCCATCCGGTGTTGGCCAATGTGCTTTTAACCGCGGATGCGGGAACTGGCCGGTTGAGCCTCACGGGGTTTGATCTCAACCTTGGAATTCAGACGTCGCTCACCGCTTCGGTTGAAACCAGTGGGGCCGTCACCCTGCCGGCCCGCTTGTTGGGCGAGATTGTGTCCCGTCTGTCGGCTGATTCCCCGATCACTTTGGCGGCGGATGATGCGGGTGAACAGGTGGAACTCACCAGCCTCAGCGGCAGCTATCAAATGCGGGCCATGCCTGCTGATGAGTTTCCGGATTTACCGCTGGTGGAAAACGGCACCGCGTTGCGTTTGGATGCAGCGTCTTTGGTGCAAGCTCTGCGCGGAACTCTTTTTGCCAGCAGTGGCGATGAAGCGAAGCAGCTGCTGACAGGCGTTCACCTTCGCTTTGAAGGTCGCGATTTGGAGGCCGCCTCCACCGATGGCCACCGTCTGGCCGTCCTGTCAGTGAAAGATGCCTTGCAGGAAGATCCCAATGCCACCGGTGACCTGGGTGCGGATCAGGCCGATGATGGAGCCTTGGCCGTCACGCTTCCCGCCCGTTCGTTGCGTGAGGTGGAGCGATTGATTGCAGGTTGGAAAGGAGGGGATCCCGTCACGCTTTTCTATGACCGCGGCCAGGTCGTGGTGCTTGCGGCTGATCAGATGGTCACCAGTCGCACGCTCGAGGGCACCTATCCCAATTACCGCCAGCTCATCCCTGATGGTTTCACTCGCACCATCGACCTGGAGCGTCGTCCGTTCATGGCAGCCCTTGAACGGGTTGCAGTTCTGGCTGATCAACACAACAACGTGGTGCGGATCGGTACCGATCCTGCTGCTGGTTTGGTGCAGATCAGTGCTGATGCTCAGGATGTTGGCAGCGGTTCTGAGTCCTTACCGGCCAGCCTGGCCGGAGACGCGATGCAAATCGCTTTCAACGTTCGCTACGTCTTGGACGGCCTGAAAGCTATGGAGGCGGATCGAATCGTGCTGCAGTGCAATGCCCCCACCACACCAGCGATCCTCACCCCCGCGGATGACACCACTGGCTTCACCTACCTGGTGATGCCCGTTCAGATCCGCAACTGAGTTCTTTGCACGAGGGTTCCTGTGGCGCTTCCGGATCAGGTCCTGCTCAGTGATCTACTGCACCATCGGGTGCGTTGTGATCAGGGCCTGGACCATGGTCCAGGCGTGATGGCCTGGATGCATCCTCCGGTGCATCGCTTGCTCGGTTGGGTGAGCCGTCCTTCGGCATTGCGCAACAGTCGGGATGTGTGGCGCCTCGATCAGTGTCGCGGATTCAGTGACCAGGAAGTGTTTGTCAAAGGTCCGGCTGCCCTTACCGATCAGCTGACGCTGGAGCGGTTGCCGACCTTGATGGAGGCTGATCTGCTCGATCGTCATGGGGAGCGTCTGGGTCAGATTGCTGATCTCACCTTTGTGCCAGCCACCGGTGAAATCCTGCACTACCTCGTGTCACGCAGTGATCCCCGCCTGCCTGGCAGTAGCCGCTGGCGCCTGACTCCGGATCGGATCGTGGATCAACAGCCTGGTCTGGTCAGCACCGGTCTGAGCGATCTCGATGATCTGCCCCTGGCCCGTTCCAGTGTTCGCCAGGATTTTCTGCGTAAATCCCGCAGCTGGAGGGAGCAGATCCAGCACATGGGCGATCGTGCTGGCGAACGATTGGAAGGGTGGCTGGAAGAGCCCCCTTGGGATGGCACAGGCACGGCCGGCTGGGTGGAACGGGACGCGGAGCCCGACTGGACCCCTGAGCGTTCCCAAGACTCCCCCGCCTTCGAGGATGAACATGCTGCGGATTGGGATGATCCTCTTGACGGATGGGATGCCCCTGATTGGGAGGAGGATCAACCCCCAAGGTCACCAGGTCAACGGCGTTCATCTGACCCGCGTGAGTCAGGCCCAAACAGCGATTTTGATCCTGACCCCTGGGTCTGAGTCCGCTGTCGGCAACACTGGGAGAAGCTGATCTCCCTCTTCGTGGCCCAGTCCTCTGATTCGGCGAAGCCGTTTGATGTGGCTGCTGCTCTCCGCCAGGAGGGACTCACCCAAGACGATTACCAGGAAATTCACCGACGCCTGGGACGGGATCCCAACCGCGCTGAGCTGGGCATGTTCGGTGTGATGTGGTCGGAGCACTGCTGCTACCGCAACTCACGCCCTCTGTTGAGTGGTTTCCCCACCGAGGGACCAAGGATTCTGGTGGGGCCCGGCGAAAACGCTGGTGTGGTGGATCTCGGGGATGGCCACCGTCTGGCCTTCAAGATTGAGAGCCATAACCATCCTTCGGCCGTGGAACCCTTCCAGGGGGCAGCCACTGGAGTTGGCGGCATTCTGCGCGACATTTTCACGATGGGGGCCCGTCCGATCGCACTGCTCAATGCCTTGCGTTTCGGTCCGCTCGAGGAACCTGCCACCCGTGGTCTGGTGGAAGGGGTTGTGGCGGGAATTTCCCACTACGGCAACTGTGTTGGCGTGCCCACTGTTGGTGGGGAAGTGGCTTTCGATGCTTCCTACAGCGGCAATCCGCTGGTCAATGCCATGGCCCTGGGCCTGATGGAGACCGATGACATCGTCAAGTCGGGCGCTTCAGGGGTCGGGAATCCCGTGGTGTATGTGGGCAGCACCACCGGTCGGGATGGCATGGGTGGCGCCAGCTTCGCCAGTGCTGAACTCAGTTCCGCGTCTTTGGATGACCGGCCTGCCGTGCAGGTGGGTGATCCCTTCCTGGAGAAGGGCTTGATCGAGGCTTGTCTGGAAGCTTTCCAGAGTGGTGATGTGGTTGCCGCCCAGGACATGGGTGCGGCTGGTCTCACCTGCAGTTGCTCGGAGATGGCCGCCAAAGGCGATCTGGGCATTGAACTGGATCTCGACCGGGTCCCTGCCCGTGAAGAGGGCATGACGGCCTACGAGTATCTGCTCTCCGAGTCTCAGGAACGCATGCTGTTCGTTGTGCGTGCGGGCCGTGAAGAGCCGTTGATGGAGCGCTTCCGTCGCTGGGGCCTTCAGGCGGCGGTGGTGGGCCGCGTGCTGGAAGAACCTGTGGTGCGGGTCCTGCAGCACGGTCAGGTGGCTGCCGAGGTGCCGTCTCGGGCACTGGCGGAAGACACACCGATCAACCATCACACCTTGATCGCTGAGCCCCCCAGCGACATTCAGCAGCATTGGACCTGGAAGGAAAGTGAGTTGCCCATGGCCGCGGACGGCCACGACTGGGGCAACGATCTGCTCAAGCTGCTGGATGACCCCACCATCGCCAGCAAGCGTTGGGTCTATCGCCAGTACGACCAACAGGTGCTGGCTAACACGGTGGTGACTTCCGGAGGAGCTGACGCAGCAGTGGTGCGCCTGCGCCCCCAGCAGGGTGACGCCTCTCTGACAACCACTGTGAGGGGTGTGGCGGCCACCGTCGATTGCCCCAACCGCTTGGTGGCGCTGGATCCCGAACGTGGGTCGATGGCAGCAGTGGCAGAGGCAGCTCGCAACCTCAGCTGCGTCGGTGCGGAACCCCTGGCGGTCACTGACAACCTCAATTTCCCGTCACCTGAAACGGATCGGGGCTATTGGCAGTTGGCCCTGGCTTGTCGTGGTCTGTCGGAGGCCTGCCGCAGCCTGAACACGCCGGTGACCGGTGGCAATGTCTCCCTCTATAACGAGACCCGTGGTGATGACGGCGTTCTCACCCCCATTCATCCCACGCCGGTGGTGGGCATGGTCGGCATGGTGGCCGACATCGACAAGGTCTGTGGTCTGGCTTGGCGTCAGCCCGGCGATCGAATCGCGCTCTTGGGAGCCTCGGCTGATCAGGCTGATGATGATCGGCTCGGGCTTGCTGGAAGCAGCTACCAGGGGGTGATCCATGGGCTGCTGACGGGCCGTCCTCCTCGGGTGGATCTTGACCTGGAATTGCGGGTGCAGGCTTTGGTTCGACAGGCCATCGAGAAGGGGGTGTTGGCTTCAGCTCACGATTGCAGTGATGGTGGTTTGGCGGTCGCCTTGGCGGAATCATCGCTGGCTTCCGCTCATGGAGCAGACATCAGCCTTCCGGATGCGAATGCACGCATGGAACGTCGGTTGTTTGC
>JAYKIX010000181.1:0-7741 GCA_035286005.1 Synechococcus sp.
ACCTGCTTCTTCTTCAGCACCAGCATGATCTGAGCGAGGGCCACAGCGGCAAAGAAGGCCAGCAGCCCGTAGATGCGGACGGGATTCTGGAGAACGATCTCACCATCCATCTGACCAAAGCCACCCACGTTGGGATCGTTCGTCAGAGCGGCACCGGCTTCGACCTGATCACCAACAGCAACGATCACCTCAGGGCCAACCGGAATGGTCTCGCTTGTGCTGTTGCCATCGGCGGTCTTGATGGTCACCACACTGGCACCGTTTTCATCAGTGATGGCGCTGACGGTGCCGGCTGCAGGCGCTGTGTAAACGGAGTTGTTGCTCTTTTCGCCGGTGGGATACACCTGACCACGACCACGGTTGCCACCCACAAACACCTGGTACTTACCGAAGTGAATGTTGCTATCAGAGGCGGGGTCCGGGGAAAGAATCGGGAAAACAATTTCCTGATGCTCATCACCGGGGATCGGGCCCACCAGAAGAATGTTGGGCTGATCTTCGCTGTACTGAGTGAAGTAAACCCCTTGCGTTTCTTCTTTGATTTCATCGGTCCAGCGGTTCTGAGGCGCCAGGGTGAAGCCGTCAGGAAGCTGAACGACAGCACCAACCTGCAGGGGCACTTGACTGCCATCTGCACCGATCTCTTGAATTCCTTTCTCGTAAGGGATCTTCACTGCTGCAGTGAAGACGGTGTCAGGCAGAACCGACTGAGGTAATTCAATTTGGGTCGTTTTCTTGGCCAGGTGGCAGTTGGCACAAACGATTTTGCCGGTGGCTTCGCGGGGAGCTGCATAGTTCTGCTGCGCCCAGAAGGGATAGGCCCAAGACGCTGTTGGTGCGGTCAGAACGGCTATGCCGACGATCAGGGCGGCAAAGAGAGATGAGAAGAGGCGACGCATGGGGGAAAGAGTGCAGGGAGAGAGACGAAACGGCTGGGTTGATCAGGCCCACCAGGGCTTCTCGCCCGTGCGGAAGTCGGTTTCAGTCCACTGAGTCATGAACACGTTGTCGTTCTCGATGCTCACATTGGCCAGGGCCAGGGACAAAGGAGCAGGACCACGCACCACTTTGCCGGTGGCGTCGTACTGGCTGCCATGGCAGGGGCACATAAACTTGTTGGCACCGCTGTTCCAGGGAACAACGCAACCCAGGTGGGTACAGATCGCGTTGATGCCATAGCTGCCGATGGCGTCGTCGCCCTCAACGATCAGGTAGGTGGGGTCGCCTTTGAGACCCTGCACCAGACTGCGGTCGCCGGTGGAGTGGCTGCTCAGCCAGCCGGACGCGGTGATGGCATTACCCAGCTCATCCTTGGCGGTGGTGCCACCGCCGCCACCAGCGGCGCGGGGCGGGATGAAGTAGTTGGCGACCGGATAGAGAGCACCCAGGGCAACGCCAGTCACGGAGCCAAAGGTCAGCAGATTCATGAACTGCCGACGACCCATTCCGGGCACATCGCTCGAGGAAGCTTGGGTCATGGCGGGTGATCAACCGTCACTGAATGGCGACCATTATGGACGCCAAAGGGTCCTGCCACGCTTGGCCGCGACAGGGCTTTACCGATTGTTCGTTGCGGCGATTCCGTGCTTGACGTTCGTGCAGCCGATGCTCCAAGCCCGCTCACCGTTGATGAGGTGATTTCTTGTCTCCAACAGCGCTGGCAAGCGAGTTACGACCTTCAGCTGGTGGTCCGTCGTGGCCGTCTGTACTTGCAGGTGATGTGGGCGTACCTCGAGCAGCAGTCATTCCCGCTCGATGAATCGGCCTATCGGGAGCACATGGCCCAAGTGATTGATGTTGTGAATCGTTTGGCACAGGCCGATGTGGTGCGCGCTTGGCTCAGCAGCACCCGTGATCGTCCACGCCTGGGCAAAGCCCTCAGCCTGCCGCTTGAGGGGGCTGAGGGCCTGGAGGAGTTTCTGATTTGAAGCCCTGGGTTAAGGCCACAAGACCCACACCAATCAGATAAAGGGCTGTGATCGCACCTCCTAACAACAACATCGTGACCGGGTCTGTGGAGGGTGTGAGCACGGCACCTGCCAGGGCCGCCGCCAGCACCACCCACCGCCATGCGGTGAGCATCCTCGTCCAGGTGATCAAGCCAAACAGACCCAGCAGCAACTGCAGCACCGGCAGCTGGAAGGCAAGACCGGTCGCCAGCATCAGCAACAACACGAAGTCGAGATAGCGCTCGATCGACCACAGCGGCTCCACCACATCAGCTCCGTAGCTGACCAGAAACCGCAGAGCGGCAGGAACCAGTGCCCACCAGGCGAACGCAAGACCCCCAAGGAACAACACTGCCGATCCCGCCACGGCCGGTGCAATCAGACGGCGTTCGTTTCGGGTCAGACCAGGAAGGACAAAGGCCAGTCCCTGGTAAAGGATGTATGGCAGGGCCAGGGTGAGACCGGCATAGCCAGCCACCTTGAAGGACACAAACAGAAATTCCCCAGGTGCCAACTGAAGGAAGTGGATCGAACTGGCGGGTTCCTCCAACAGACGCACCAAGGGCTTGACCGCCACCAAGCACGCCAGTGCTGAGACCACCACGGCCAGGAGGCTGCGCAGAACGCGCTGACGCAATTCCTCGAGATGGTCCACGAGGGGCATCTCCTTATCGGCCGGCAGCTCTCCTCCGCCCACAGCCTTCCCGATGCGGATCGGCGGCGGGGCTTGAAGGGCCTGGGGTGCGACCTCCAGCTGATCGATCGGTTCGGGAGAGCTCAGAAGGGCATTCCTGTGCTCGGGTCAGGCTAGAAGTTCTCCGTCCTTCAGCTGCTGTTCGGCCCGTTCCGGTACGGCCCAGCGCACCAGCCCACCTCGGTGTCGCACGGTGCCAGGGCCAGCACCGGCGATGCGTTGCAGCTGCTCAACGGGCACCATCACGACAGCGACTCTGCCGTTCGCACGGGCGCGACTGAAGAGGGCTGCCAGATCTGCTGCAAGAGTGAGATCGGCCTCCTCGGCAAGTCCTGTGGAGGCCTTCAGCACCACATGACTCCCTGGGCATTCCTGAGCATG
Source organism: Synechococcus sp. (assembly GCA_035286005.1). Lineage (GTDB taxonomy): Bacteria > Cyanobacteriota > Cyanobacteriia > PCC-6307 > Cyanobiaceae > Synechococcus_C. Next base: position 3,025 of record JAYKIX010000181.1, read on the forward strand.
GAACCAGAGATCACCTGGCCGGGCTTGCTTGAAGCTGATCCACTCGTTCTGGCGATGGTTGCGTCCCAACTGAATCACCAGCCCACCGGGTGAAAGCAATTCCAAGGGTTTTGGCTGGGCTCCAGAGCGGGGATGTCCCTGGCGTCGTGTGTTGCGCTGGCGTGGGGCGAGCAGGTCCTGTGCTTCGATACGAAGCTCTTCCAACCGTTCGATGCGCGCGTTGTTGTCGTCCCACTCGGCGGCAAGGACATCGTCGAGGAAGGCTTCACTGCCCTCGATCAAGGCCAAGCGCTGACGATGGTGCTGCAGCCGCTCCTCGAGCATGGGCACGGCCCGCCGCAGCTTCTTGGCTCTCTTGTAGAGCTTCTGGGATTGATCGATTTGCTCCCTGCTGGGGTTGGCCAGGCAGAGCAGCGCATCGGCCTGCTGCTGCAGGCTGCCCGCATCCTCAGTTGCCTTCAGCCTGTGAATTTGCTCTTGTAGCTGCTCTTCTTCACGGTTCCTGGCCTGCATCAGTTGCTGGCGCAGCTCATGGCTACGGCGTTGAAGTTCCCGGGTCTGGAGCTGATCGCTGTAGAAGCGGCCCAGTTCCAGACTGAGGGCTTGCTCCGGCTGGTGGGCTGATGGATCAGTCGCGGTTGTGATTCCCCAGACCCGGTAGCTGCCAGTTCCAGAGAGCTGCAGGGTGAATCGGCCGTCCGCAAGACAATCCAGCCATTGCTGCCAGTGGTCGAAGAGGCGCACCCACTCCGCTTCACTGAGCTCGTCCACTGAGCGCTTCAGCAGATCCTTCGCCAATTGTTGCGCCAGCGCTGGACTGATGCCTTGATAGACCTGGGGCAGGGCTTTAGCGAGGGGGAGGGGCAGAAGAGAGAGCCGCTGCCGCCAGCGCTCAAAGCTTTCTTCGGTTTCGGGGGGACGGCCCTGGAGCGGTGGCGGCGGCGAATACGGATCGCCGGTGCCAATGGGCCGCACTCGAGATTGGTGGTCGCGAACCTGCCTGCCGATGGCGACCACCCTTTTGCGCTCATCCAGGAGCAGCAGATTGCTGTGGCGTCCCATCAGCTCGAGCACCAAGTGGCGCTGCACAGGGTCACCGGGGCGGTTGGCGAAGCCGAAACTCACCACGCGTTCAAAGCCCTCCTGGGCAATTTCCACGAGGGCGAGCTGGCGCAGGCTGTGCTGGCTCTGTTGGGCCAGGGTGCTGCCGCTGCCTTGTTTGGGAGGGGCAGGGATCTGTGTCAGACGAGGGCAGTCGGCCTTCCAGCTGAGTTCAAGCCACACCATGCCCTTAAGGGTGCGGAATCCCAGTTGCAAAGTTTGTCCATCGGGTTGCTGGGCTTTCTCGAATCGACTCGGCAGCATCCGGCATCGCAGATCGCTGACCACCGCCCTCAACGTGGTGAAGTCCATGACTTGGGGAGAGGGCAGGCCCATCGGCGATATGGAGGAACCAGCGGTGCAGGATGCCTTCCTACCCTGCGGGACGACCTGAGGCGATTCATGGCCCCATCCGAGACATCCGCAAGGCTCACGGTGCTCACGGGGCCTAGCGGCGTTGGTAAGGGCACCCTCGTGACGCGTCTGCGGGAGCGCTATCCCCGGCTGTGGTTGTCGGTCTCGGCTACGACTCGTTCACCACGGGAGGGTGAGCAACACGGTCAGCATTACTTCTTCCATAGCCGCGAGCGCTTTGATGCCCTGGTGGCCGATGGTGGTTTGCTGGAGTGGGCTGAATTTGCAGGCAACTGTTACGGCACCCCTCGGCAGCCGGTTGAAGCCCAACTGGCGGCTGGAGCACCGGTGTTGCTCGAGATCGAGCTGGAGGGGGCTCGACAGGTACGCCGTTCCTTCCCTGAGGGCTTCCAGATCTTCCTGGCGCCACCCAGCTTTACTGTGTTGGAGCAACGCATTCGCGGACGGGGCACTGATTCCGAAGAGGCGATTCAGAAACGATTGGCGCGGGCCCGTCAGGAACTTGATGCCCAGGCTGAATTCGATGCCGTGGTGGTCAACGATGACCTCGAGGTGGCCTTGGCGGAACTGGAACGGTTGATGGGGCTTGGCTGATCAGCATCCCTCACTGCCAGAAGCTGCGCGCCATAAAAAAAGAGGGACCCATGGGCCCCTCTTTTTTTATGGGATCAAACGATCACATGGGGTGGAACAGAAGGTCAGGGAAGAAGCGGTTCCACTCAATCAGGATGCCGGCGGTGAGGGTGAACCAGATGGCGGCAACCACAGGGGCGGTGGTGAGGAATTTCTGCATCGTTAGTAAGAGGAAATGGCTTTCGAGAAGGGAGAAGCTCAGCGGGGTGAGACGGTCACCTTGTCGTCGCTCTCGAGGAGCTTGCCGCTGGTGAATTCACCAAAGGCGGCCAGGGGCCAGGTGGCAGCTGCAATGCAGCTTTTCAGAGCCAGCTTGAGATCGATCTGAATCTCTTTGGTGTACTGCTCTTTGGTGCCACGGGTGGCTTTCAGATACTCGCGACCAGCCCAGCCGATGCAGCCGGTGATGTAGAGGAACATCAGGCCGGGATACACGAAATCACCGGCGTGGCTCCAGCGGCCATCCACGATCAGGTGGGGAAGACCATCATCACCGCAAACGGCTTGGCTGTACATCTCGAAGCGAGCCTTGGCCTGAGGAGTGGCGGCTGCGCTGGCGCGCTGCTGGAAACGGGCACTCTCGGAACAGGGGGTCAGACCTGCCACATCAGCCTTGGCAACGGGCGCGAAGCCGAAGACAAGCAGGGCCGAAAGCGCAAGGGCAAAGAGACGACGCATCGGAACAATTCCTGATTAAGCCTGCCCCGAAACGGCAGGATGTCACAACCGGACACTAGGGGAGGCTGCCCAGCCCAATGACAACCGTGCTGGCCCTCGAAACAAGTTGTGACGAGTCGGCGGCCGCCGTTGTGCGGCGCCGGGATGGGCATTTGGAGGTGTTGGCCCATGGCATTGCCTCCCAGGTGGAGGAACATGCCCAATGGGGTGGGGTGGTGCCGGAAATCGCCTCACGGCGGCATGTCGAGGCTTTGCCTCACCTGGTGGAGTCGGCTTTGGCGGAGGCCGGTGTGGCCTTCGCGGATCTCGATGCGGTGGCCTCCACCGTGGCTCCAGGTTTGGTGGGGGCGTTGATGGTGGGCTCAGTCACGGCTCGCACGTTGGCGGCACTCCATCAACGGCCGTTTTTGGCCATCCACCACCTCGAAGCCCATTTGGCTTCCGTGCAGTTGGCCCAGGATCCCCCCAATCCGCCCTACCTGGTGCTCTTGGTGAGCGGGGGGCATACCGAGTTGATTCGCGTGGACGGCCAGGGCAGCAGTGGATAGCGGTTGGCGTGGATTGACCAACAAAACAGGTACGCGCTTGACCGGATAGGGGGTGCATTTGGTGCCAATGCCGGCCACGCGGGCGCTGTAGCTGCCAAGACACACCGGCACATCGGCGCCAAGGCTGGCAGCAATTTCATACAAGATCTTGTCATCCAGCGGCCGGTCAGCACATTTATTGACAAGCCGCAATGCCGCGGCAGCATCGGCCGACCCGCCCCCAAGGCCAGCGCCAACCGGAATATGTTTTTCAAGCGTGATCTCAACCGGGCCAATGCGCCCACCGGCCGTCCGAAACGCGGCAATCGCCCGCATCACCAGATTATCAGCATTATCGTTCTGCTGATGGCTTGCTTGCTGGCCAATATCCTGTTGCCCAGTGTCTTGTTGGGGGGCCAACATCCTGGCAAGTGGCCCGCGAAAATAAAGCTGGTCCGGCACGCCGGTCTGCGGCTTGGTGTTTAAGGTCAGCTTGTCGCCGAAATCGGTAAAGGCAATAACCGAATCAAGCAGGTGATAGCCGGTGTTGGTTTTGCCGCAAATGCGCAAAAACAGATTGATTTTGGCGGGGGCAATACCGGTGATCATTGGGCCAGCTTGGTTTGAATGCGCGCGCGTAACGCTGGGTCCTTGGCGATAGACAGCGCATAGGTCCATTTGAAGCGGGCCTCATGCAGCCGTCCTGCCCGCCAATAGGCGTCAGCAAGGTGGTCGGTAATCACCGGATCGGCGGGTTCCAACAAGGTTGCTTTTTCGAGGAACGCGACCGCAAGATCAATATTGCCAAGCTTGAAATGCACCCAGCCCAATGAGTCGACAAAAAAGCCGCTATCGGATCGCAATCGCACCGCACGCTCGATCAGCTGGATCGCCTGATCAAGATTACGCCCTTCATCCGCCCACCAATAGCCTAGATAATTGAGGGTATAGGGGTCGTTTGGATTGATATCGAGGGCGTTGAAAAAATGCCGTTCGGCTAAATCATCCTGATCAAGCCGCTCATAGGCTATCGCAAGGCTGCGATCAATGTCAGTGGCCGTATAGCCAAGATCGAGCGCGGTAAGATAGGCATCGCGGGCTTTGGCAAATTGGTCGTCAAACCGGTAAAGATCGGCAAGCTCTTTGAACAAAAAGCCATTGTCCTGATCTGTAACGACCACCGCTTCAAGCTGGGCGATCGCCCCAGTCAAATCGTTGCGGCGCCGGCGGTCAAGCTGGATCAGCAATCGCGGCTGATTCCAGACACTGTCGGCTTGAATGCTGGCAAGCTGTTGGTTGATTGGGGCATCAGGTCCGTCATTACCCATCGCGCGGACCAGCAAAAACCGGGCTGCATCGGCGTCCGCGTCCAAATAAAGCGCCAGCGACAACCACGCCACCCG
>JAYKIX010000182.1:0-29487 GCA_035286005.1 Synechococcus sp.
CGTTCACCGGTGATGCCTTGTTGATTCGAGGCTGTGGTCGCAGTGATTTTCAGCAGGGAGATGCCCGCACACTGTTTCGCTCCATCCACGCCCAGATCTTTTCATTGCCGGCGACGTGTCTGCTGTATCCCGGCCACGATTACGCCGGACGGCAGCTGACCAGCGTCGCCGAAGAGCGGGCCCTCAACCTTCGGCTCGGAGCGGGAGCTGATGAACGCGATTTCGTCACGCACATGGAGGCGTTGCGGCTTCCCCATCCCCATCGCATCGCTGAGGCCTTGCCCGCCAACCTGCGCAGCGGGCGTCCGCGGCAGATGGAACTCTCGGCCGACTCCTGGGCGCCTGTGCAACGCAGTTATGCCGGGTTGCCTGAGCTGGAGCCTCAGTGGGTCGCTGATCATCTGGATGCTGTTGTCGTGCTGGATGTCCGCAATCGCGATGAGGTGAGCGGTCCGGATGGCGCGCTTCCCCACCGCCTTTGCCTGCCGGGGCCTGAGCGGGCGGAGCAGTTGGGGCAGCTGGATTCTGAGGCCCCCATCGTGATCTGTTGCCATTCCGGCAGCCGTTCCGCTTTGGCCACGCAACAGCTGCTGAAGGCTGGTTTCCCCCGGGTTGCCAATCTCCGCGGCGGTCTTCGGGCCTGGCATCTCCAGGGGTTGCCGATGGGCGTGTGATCGCTGCCCTCTCTTCATCCCTCCTTCTCTGTTCACCCGTTGTCTCTTCTCGTGTCTGTCTCCATGACGCTTCGCCTCAGCCCCCATGAACTCGACGATCAGCTCCGCCAAGGCCTGGTGCAGGTGATCGATGTCCGCGAACCGATGGAGTTCGTGGGTGGTCATCTCCCGGGTAGCCGCAACGTGCCCCTCGGCAGGTTGGCCAAAGCGGAGCTGCCCGATGGGCCCCTGGTGATTGTTTGCCAGAGCGGTGCGCGCAGTGAACGCGCGGTTGCCCTCCTGAACAGGCTTGGAGGGGGCGGCCGTGTTGCTGACCTTGAGGGAGGGATTCTCGCGTGGCAGCAGGCTGGCTTGCCTGTGCAGAAACGCAAGGGGGCACCCCTGCCGTTGATGCGTCAGGTGCAGATCACTGCAGGCGCCATGGTGCTTGCGGGGGTGGTGCTCTCCCATTTGGTGGCTCCTGGTTGGATCTGGTTGAGCGGATTTGTCGGCGCTGGGCTGATGTTTGCCGGCATCAGCGGTTTTTGTGGCATGGCCCGCTTGCTGGCTGTGATGCCATGGAATCGGGTTCAGCCATGACCGAGCTGCTGTTGGCTGGCGGCGGGGCCTTGATCGGCTGTTTGTTGGCGGTGCTGGGAGCTGGAGGTTCGATCCTGTTGCTGCCACTGCTGGTCACCGGTGCCGGCCTCGCTCCCCGTGATGCGGTTCCCCTCTCTCTGATGGTGGTGACCTTGCTGGCCCTGACCAATCTGTGGCCGGTGTTGCGACGTCGCCAGGTCGCGATCGTTCCAGCCCTGTTGTTGGGTGTCCCCGCCCTGGCAGGCGCCTGGGTGGGCGGGTCACTGGTGAAGCTGGAGATGATTCCCCCCTCTATCCAGCTCACGGTCTTTGCAGTGGCTGCTGTGGTGGCGGCCTTGCTGATGCTGCGTCACCCATCCGGGGCGATCGCCCAGGTCTCGTCGCAGGAGTCCCCCGCGCGACGTCGTCAGCTGGGGCTGGCGGGTCAGGGGCTGCTGGTGGGTTTGCTCACCGGTGTTGCCGGTGTGGGGGGTGGATTTGCCATTGTTCCCGCCCTGGTGTTGCTGGCTCGCCTGCCGATGCATCTGGCGGCAGGGACCAGTTTGATTCTGATTGCCCTCAACAGTCTGGTGGCACTGCTTGCCTTAGGGCACTGGCCATCGGAGGCGATCACCCATGTGGTTCCTCTCTTGGTGGGGGGAGCTTTTGGGGTGGTGCTTGGCCAGGCGTTGGCGCCATCCCTGCAGGAACGTCAACTGCGTCGTGGTTTTGCCTGCTTGCTGGTTGGTTCTGCGTTGCTCACAGGTGGGGAGGCCCTGCGGCAGCCTGTCAAGCAAACAGGACACCGCATGTCGCTCAGGCGCTCCCTACCTTGCCCGAGGTGCCGCCCTCATATCAGTGTTCAGCCTTCAGGCTTTGCTGCAGGGAGGACTGCTGATCATCCCCCTGCTGCTGTTATCCGTGACGGTGGTGTCGATTGGAGTCGAACGTCTCCGCTTCTGGTGGGATTGGAGGCGCAAGGGAGATGCACGGCTTCGTCAACTGGTTGAGGAGCTCGCTGGTCAATCAGAAGTTCGAGCGCGCCTTCATCAGCAGTTGGTAACGGAGCGACTGCATCTTCGGTTGTCCCGTTGGGATGCAGTGCTTGATCTCTGCATCGTGCTTGGTCCGATGCTGGGCCTGCTTGCGGCAGTGATCGGCGTGATGCGGCTGTTGGCTTCCCTCGGCCCCGATCTTGTGATGCCAGCGGCCACCAGTCCCCTGTTGGCCAGCTATGGCCAAGTCTTGGTGGGCAGCGCCATTGGACTGACAGTGGCTCTCATGGCGTTACTTGTGCAACGTCTCTGTCGCATGCGCAGGGATGAGGTTCTGTCCCGTTTCGCCCATGCATGTTTGAAGCAGCGTGGTGAGGCGTTGTAAGTGGCTTGGCTTCTGGCTTACACAACGGCCGTGTTGGGGTTCATCTCCCTCTTGGTGGCTCTGCCCGCTTCGCTGCAATCCCCACCGCTGGTGAGACATCCGGTGCCCCAAGGGCCCAGTCCAGGTGCTCAGTTGGTGGTGGTGCGTTCTCAGGCAGGTAGCTGGTTCCTCAATGGTGAGCCAACCTCCAGTGAAGGGCTTCGCTGGAGGTTGGCTGAGGCCATGGATCAGAAGGGGTCGTTGCTTTTTTTACCGTCCAACGGTCGTTCCATTGCCCACGTTGCCGGTGATTTGCATTGGCTTCGTCGCCATACGACTCGGCCGGTGTCCCTGGGTGTCCTCCCCGCTTCAGCAGCGCCATGAATGGTTCGCTCGCCGTCGGCATGGCCTGTTTGCTTTCTGCCGGTGTGGTTGTGACCGCTTCATTGGCGGCTCTGATGGTGCCCCAGTGGAGGCAGCAGCAGTCTGCCCATGCTGGACGCGTCCAGCTGCATTTGGAGGCCGATGGCAGCCTGCGTCTTTGGAATGCCCCGGTTCTGGCTGCGCAGCTGCCCACATTGCTGGAGCGGGTGCGTCAGAACCATCCAGCGGCTCAGGTTCGCGTGGTGCCGTCGCCCCTGCTCTCTTGGGGTGAGGTGCAGCACCATCTCCGCTTTCTAGACCTCAGCGATCACGATGTTGAGCTTGAACTTCCCTCGTCATCCCGCCCGTAGGGTCTTGATGCTGGCGTCACCAGTGGTGGTGGCGGTGCTGGCCCATGGCCTTTTGATTGCCTTCGCCAGCCGCGAGCAGGGGACTAAAACCTCATGGCAGGCGGCCCGATCAGCGGCGGACAACACCCGCCAGCTTGTCCAGCTCAGTCGTGCAGCTGTGATCCTGCAACCCAGGGCCGCGGCAACTCTCAGTGCCGTGCCCCCCAAGCCGGGCAAGGCTCCTCCGGCTCCAACGTTGACGCCTCCGCCGAAAGAGCGCCAAAAGCCTGAAAAGGCCCAAGGCGTTGTTGGCGCCAAAGCCGCTGTGGTTGCCAAGTCTGATCAAGCAGGTTGTGGTACTCGGCCCCCCCATAGAGCTCAGCCAGTCTCTTTCCCCAAGATGGCGGCCCTGTGGTCTTTGGCGCCGTTCCCGGAGGGGAAGGCCGATGATCTTCATGACCTCCCCGGCTTGGCCAAAGGCGCAGAATTGCGCTTACTGCCGATGGCCGTTTTTGAAGGGTTAACGCCCCGTGAACTCGATCGACTTTTGGTGCCGGGATCTGAGCATCAGTACCAGCTCTGGGTTCGGGGGGATCAGGTCTGGGCAGCACGGATGGCATTGCCCCAGCCCTCAAGCCTTAAGCCTTAAGCCTTTGGAAGTTCACGCCTTAGCTGGCGCCAGTACACCAAGGCCTGAACCGCAATGATCACCATCACGGCGGGCAGCACGAGGCAGAGCACCACCAGTCGAAATTCATCAGCCCAGCTCGCCAGGTTGGTGCGCGGAAGAACGTTGTCAGCGAGATAAACGATGTAGAGACCCACCAAAAGTCCCCCCTCGAGGCGGGTGATGACCCCTTTCGTCCAGAAGATGGGGAAACAGGCCAGGCAAGTGAGCAGCATCACCGGCAGGTCGTCGCTGATCAGTTCAGGACTGACCTGCAAACCGCGGGCTCCAGCGGCGATCGCTCCCCCCCCAAGCACCAGCAACAGGTTCAGCAGGCAGCTGCCCACCACGTTGCCAATGGCCAGGTCAGTGCGACCCCGCAGGGCTGCCACCAGTGAGGTGATCAGTTCCGGCATTGAGGTGCCGGCCGACACGATCGTGAGACCGATCACGGCTTCACTCACCCCCAGCTGCAGGGCTGCGGCACTGGCACCCTTCACAAGCAACTGCGCTCCGAAGCCAAGCACCACGATTCCCGCTGCGAGGCGAATGGAGGCTTTCACCCAGCCTTCTTCTGCCGTTTCCGCATCGATGTCGGGCTCAGCGTTCTCCATCCCCTCGGGCTCTTCCCGGGCAGTGCGGATCTCCCAGATGGTGTTGATCACCAGGGCCAGCAGCAGGGCTGCTCCGGACTGCCAGGTCATCCTTCCGGTGGAAGCCATTCCCCAAACCGCCGCAGACACGGCCAGCAGCAAGGGCACATCCCTGCGCACCAGCCGGCTTTCCACCTTGAGGGGAAGCACAAGGGCGCTGCTGCCCAGCACAACCATCACGTTGAAGATGTTGCTGCCCACCACGTTGCTCACGGCCAAGGCATCGGAGCCCTGCAGCACCGAGCCGATACTCACGAAAAATTCCGGCGCGCTAGTGCCGAGGGCCACCACGGTGAGGCCGATCACCAGCTGGGGAATCCCGAAAATCAAGGCGAGGGTGACGGCCCCCTGCACGAACAGCTCCCCTCCACCGAAGAGAAGACCGATCCCCACAAGCACTTCCAGGGCGGAGAGCAGGAACGGTGGCATTGAAGTGGCTGAAGATGCACCGATTCTGATCCCCGTGGAGCATTTGGAATGCTGATCGCTGCGGATGCTCGTAATTCGCAGTGAGGCCTAGCATTTCCCGACTCTGTTTCGAGGCTTCAGTGCTTCTGAATCGCATCAGCACCCAGAACATCAAGGGCGATGCCTTTGGTGGTCTGACTGCGGCAGTGGTGGCTTTGCCGATGGCGCTGGCTTTTGGTGTGGCGGCTACCGGTGACCCTGGTCCTGGTCTCTGGGGGGCCGTGATCATCGGTTTGGTGGCAGCTTTCTTTGGAGGTACCCCCACGCTGATCTCCGAACCCACCGGTCCGATGACCGTGGTGTTCACCTCAGTGATCCTCAGCTTCACTGCCACGGCTCCCGACAAGGAAAGCGCCCTGGCCATGGCTTTCACCGTGGTGATCCTGGCCGGTCTGTTCCAGATCCTGTTTGGGGTGTTTCGCCTGGGCCGTTACGTCACCCAGATGCCTTACACGGTGATCTCCGGCTTCATGTCGGGCATCGGCGCGATTCTGGTGATCCTTCAGCTGCCGGCGTTCCTGGGTCAGGAGGCCAAGGGAGGGGTGATGGGCACGCTCACCCATCTGCCCTCACTGTTTTCCAACGTCCAGCCCACAGAGCTGGCCCTGGCTCTGATCACCGTTGCGATTCTCTGGTTTACTCCAGCCAAGGTCAAGAGGTTCTGCCCGCCCCAGCTGCTCGCTTTGGTGTTCGGAACGGTGCTGTCGCTCACCCTGTTTGCGGATGCCGGCCTGAGACAGATTCCCGCCTTTGAGGCGGGGTTCCCCACGTTGCATGTGCCCACCTTTTCTGGCGGGCAGATCCGGCTGATGTTTGTCGATGCCGCCGTGCTGGGCATGCTCGGCTGCATCGATGCTCTTCTGACCTCGGTGGTGGCCGACAGCCTCACCCGCACGGAGCACGATTCCAATAAGGAGCTGGTGGGTCAGGGTCTGGCCAACATTGCTTCAGGCCTGTTCGGTGGCTTGCCCGGTGCTGGCGCCACCATGGGCACAGTGGTGAATATTCAGGCAGGAGGACGCTCGGCACTTTCCGGGATCGTGCGGGCCGTGATCCTGATGGTGGTGGTGCTGGCGGCTGCTCCCCTGGCCTCCAAGATTCCTCTGGCAGTTCTGGCCGGCATTGCCCTCAAGGTCGGTATCGACATCATCGACTGGGATTTCCTGCGTCGGGCCCATCACCTGTCGGTGAAGGCAGCCGTGATCACCTACGGCGTGATTGCGCTCACGGTGCTGGTGGATCTGATGGTTGCTGTTGGCATCGGTGTATTCGTGGCGAACGTGCTCACCATCGACCGGATGAGTGCGCTCCAGTCCAGAGGGGTGAAAACCATCAGCACCGCTGACGATGACGTAGATCTGTCATCCGAGGAGCAGGCCTTGATCGATCAGGCCTCCGGCCGGGTGCTGTTGTTTCAGCTTGCAGGTCCGATGATCTTTGGTGTGGCCAAGGCCATCTCCCGCGAGCACAACGCCATTGTTGACTGTGAAGTTGTGGTCTTTGATCTCCATGAGGTGTCTCACCTTGGGGTGACCGCTTCATTGGCCTTGGAGAATGCCATCAAGGAGGCCGTGGAAGTGGGTCGCAAAGTGCATCTCGTCTTGCTCCCCGGGGCCACCCGCCGTCGCCTTGAGAAGCTGAAACTTCTGGATCTCATCCCTGAGGATTGCATCACCACCGACCGGTGTGAAGCCCTGCGCCGCGCGGTTGCCAGCCTCAACTGAACCTTCACCCTGTCGCCTGGCTTGATGACTGACGTTCCGTCTCGCCTCACCCTTCGTCGTCCTGACGACTGGCATGTGCATTTGCGGGATGGGGCCATGTTGCATGCCGTGCTTCCCGCGACCGCTCGGGTGTTCGCCAGGGCGATCGTGATGCCCAATCTCAAGCCTGCGATCACCACGGTTGAGGCGGCCTTGGCTTACCGCAAGCGCATCGAGGCTGCCCTTCCAGATGGGGTGTCATTCACTCCGTTGATGACCGTCTATCTCACCGATGATCTGGATCCCGCGGTGATTCAGAGGGGATTTCAGGAAGGGATCTTCACGGCAGCCAAGCTTTATCCAGCAAACGCCACCACCAACTCAGCAGCGGGGGTCACCGATCTCCTCAAAATCGCCCCTCTGTTGGAGGTGATGGAACATCTGGGCATGCCCTTGCTGATCCACGGGGAGGTGACGGATCCCGATGTGGATGTGTTTGATCGTGAGGCGGTGTTCATCGATCGCCACCTGATTCCCTTGCGACAACGACATCCCGGTCTCAAGGTTGTTCTCGAGCACATCACCACGGCCCAGGCGGTTTCCTATGTCTCGGAGGGGGATCCCCGCCTGGCGGCCACGATCACCCCCCATCACCTCCACCTCAATCGCAATGCGATGTTCATGGGAGGTTTTCGCAGTGATTTCTACTGCTTGCCTGTGGTGAAGAGGGAAACCCATCGCAGGGCCCTGGTGGACGCTGCGATCAGTGGTCAACCGGCGTTTTTTCTTGGCACAGACTCAGCTCCCCACCCGCGAGCCGGCAAGGAAACATCCTGCGGCTGTGCTGGCATCTTCAATGCCCTACATGCGCTTGAGAGTTACGCCACCCTTTTTGAGAATGAGGGGGCTCTCTCGCGCCTTGAGGCGTTTGCGAGCGAACATGGGCCCCGCTTCTATGGACTTCCGCTCAACACGGGGACCGTCACCCTTGAACGCAAGCCTCAGCAGATTTCAGGGCGGTTGCAAGGACCCTTCAGGTGCGCTTCGGATGAGCGCCCATTGGATGAGGATCAGGCCCCGGTGCTCTTTCACGCTGGTGACAGCCTCCCGTGGCGCATCGCCTCAGTGACCCATTCGTAAGTGGTGGTGGGGGCAGGGGGACTTGAACCCCCACATCCTTTTCAGGACAAACGATTTTAAGTCGCGTGCGTCTACCAATTCCGCCATGCCCCCGGCGGTTTGGGCCCTTTCAGTGCCCTGCGCGGCATCTTAGATTTCTGCCCAACAGCTGAGCTCACGTGTTGCCGGAAGCCCTCACCAGCATGGTTAGCGAGACGACGCTGCTTGTGCTTGCCGCCTACGCGCTACTTGGTGGTTTGTATTTGGTGGTGGTTCCCTTAGCTCTGTATTTCTGGATGAACAAGCGCTGGCACCGGATGGGCAAGGTGGAGCGTCTGGGCATTTACGGGATGGTGTTTCTCTTTTTCCCAGGAATGATCGTGTTTGCTCCCTTCCTGAACTTCCGCCTTCAAGGCCAAGGCGAGGTTTGAGTCATTGACCCGTCTCAACGTTCTTCTGGTGGGCCTGCTGGTCCTTGTGCTTGGCGGTATCGGCTACGGCGCGTTTAGCGCCGCTGGTTTTGAAGATGCTTCCGCAGGGATCGCCGCCGAAGCCGTTCTTGTTGTGATTGTGGTGGTCTGGACTGGGTCTTATCTGTTCCGGGTGGTGACTGGAAAAATGACCTACATGGAACAGCGTCGTCGTTATCGCGAGGGCTACGACGAGATCACCGATGCGCAGCTTCAGGCTCGCTTTGATGCCCTCAGCCCCGAGGAACAGCAGGCTCTTCTCCGCGAGATCTCGCCTGAAACCACCTCTGACCCGTAGGCTCCCGCAGTGCTTGTGCTGCGCTGATTTCAGCGTTCTTGGCCCCAATGACCCCCTCCGCCGTGTCCGCAACAGACTCCCTGTCACCCATTGCGGCACGCTTCGCCAGCCTGCGTGAGCAGGGCCGCATGGCCTTGATGCCCTTCCTGATGGCTGGTGATCCTGACCTCAAAGCCACTGCTGAGGTGTTGCTCAGTCTTCAGGAGAATGGCGCTGACATGGTGGAGCTGGGCCTCCCCTACAGCGATCCTCTGGCCGATGGCCCTGTGATCCAAGCCGCCGCGTACCGAGCCCTGGCGGAAGGCACCACCCCCACGAGAGTGCTGGAGATGCTCACGGCCCTCAAGGGCACGCTCACGATCCCGGTGATTCTGTTCACCTACAGCAATCCCCTGCTGAATCGGGGGGCGGAGCAGTTTTTTGCCGAGGCGGCAGCTGCCGGTGTGGCAGGGCTCGTGATTCCGGATCTCCCGCTTGAGGAGGCAGAGCGCCTCTCGCCTCTCGCTCAGGCTCAGGGATTGGATCTGGTGTTGTTGGTTGCTCCAACCACGCCTGCTGAGCGGATGCAGAGAATCGCAGCAGCGAGTCGAGGCTTTACTTATCTCGTGAGCGTGACCGGAGTCACTGGTGAGCGTGTCAGCCTGGAGAGTCGCGTGTCGTCGTTGGTGGCCGATCTCAAAGGCTGCTGCCCGATTCCTGTGGCTGTTGGATTCGGCATTTCTGGGCCTGATCAGGTGACCCAAGTGAAATCCTGGGGCTCCGACGGTGCAATTGTCGGTAGCGCCTTGGTGAAAAGAATTGCGGCAAGTGAGCGAAGCTCAGTTGCCGCAGAAGCAGGTGAGTTTTGCCGGCAGCTGCGGGAGGCTGCCGACTAAATCACTCGTCGTCTTCTTCGCTGCCGCCAACGGGCACAAGGCGAATCTGTTTGCGGCCGAGCTTGATCTCGAATTCATCACCGGGCTTGAGGTCGAGCATGGCGGTGTACGCCTTGCCGATCAGCAGGTTGCCGTTGCCTTGAACGGTGGCGATGTAGGAAAGTTTGCGGCCACCTTTGCCAACGCCGCCTGTGCCGCCAACGCCAAGATTGACCCCCTTGGCTTCAAGCAGGGCTTCATAAAAGGCGGTGAAGTTGAGACGCTCGCCACCATCCTTCTTGCCCGACACGTAGCCGCAGGCCCGAACGAGGTCGGATTTGCTTACATCACCCAGTTCTTTGACCTTCGTAAGGAGGTCGCTCCCTGTGAGCATGATTCTGGAAAAGAAGATCTACCTTTCAAACATAGCCTTTGAACACACCACTGTGCCATCCTCAGTGGGCTAATCAGTTTGATTTGGAGTCGTTAGAGTCCATGGCTAGATTTGTTCTTTGGGGCACATACTGTGACAACGCATTGGACAAGCGCACCCCATATCGTGAAGAGCATTTGGCTCGACTCACAACTCTTCAGGAGCAGGGATCGTTGATCACTCTCGGTCCGACGGAAGCCAGTACCCATGTTTTTGGGATTTTTGAGGGTGACGACATCCAGCAGATTCGTGATTTGCTTGAGCAGGATGTGTATTGGAGGGAAGGGATCTGGACTGCGCTCGAGGTTTATCCCTGGATCCAGGCCTTCTGAGCCTGTGCCCAGATCCATTCGGCCACCAGCTGGTCGCCATTCTCTCCGAGTGCATCGCCATAACCTGTCATTTGGCCAATGCCTTCCCGGGCAATTTGAGCGATCGCGCTCGGATTATCCAAACCATTGCGCTTGAGAGCAGCCAGCTTCAGCGTGCGACCTCGTCGAATGATGTTGCCACCATTGACATGACATCCTGCGCAATGATTGCTGAAGAGTTCTTGGCCGCTGCTGGCGGTTGCCGGTTGGGCACAGGTGAGAACCGCGAAAAAAATCAGTGCAAGGCTGAAGAGTGTGACCCTCTGAGCAACTCTCTGGGCGATCTGAACAGTGTTGAATGGATTTCGTGCCATGCATCAATGCAGCCAGATAGGGATTCATTCTGATCCCACAGGCTGCGAGTAGCGTTGATAGCGCACCAATAGGTCTTCTGGGGACCGGTAGTCACGCGGCAGGCTCGTATGAAGCCGCTGCAGATAATCCCAGCAACGGGTTTTTTTGATGCTGGTGCGGTCTTTCCCTTGCTTCACAAGTGTTCGCAACGCCAGGCAGTAGTTGGGGAACCCCGCCTCCAGATCGCCGATCGACAGAACCGCTTTGGCTGGAGGCATCAACCCGTTGAAACACAGTCATTACTCTCGCCACTGGCTCGAGGTCCTGTCGGTTGTCAGGATCACGGAACAGGATGTGGAGTGAAGCGTGGCTGAGACCGATCTTCAGCGTTTTCTCGACAAGGTGCAGCAACTCAAGGCCCTCGAGACTTTGTTGGAGCAGGATGAGGATCGCCGTAAGGCTTTTGCGGCCTGTGATGACCACAACCAAGTGGTTCAGCTGGCGCGCCTTTGGGGCTTTGAGATTGGCAGGCGTTGGGGGGAGCAGCCGGTCGACCCCCTTGCTCCGATCCCCCGCTCGCTTGGAGGCCAGCAGCCTCCAGCATTCCTTGCTGTGGATCCCCTTTTGCGGAGTCCTCTGCCCTCGTCAGGCCTTGAACGGGTGCGGGAATTGCAGAGGGGTGTTGGCTGGCGGTTGGACCTCATTCATTCCTGTGAGGCCAGCAGTCCTCCTGGGTTTTGGTACGACCAGCGCGAGCATGAATGGTTGACGTTGTTACGCGGGAGTGCTCGGTTGCAGTTCAAGGATCCAGACCAAGCCATGGATCTCTCTGTTGGCGACGGACTGTATCTACCGCCTCACCGGCACCACCGCGTGGAAAGGACTGATCCTGATCCAGGAACCATTTGGCTGGCGCTTTATTGGTGGGAGGTTTGACCCAAGCGCCTCTGAGGGTTGGCTCGCATCACAAGCCAGTAGGCCCCCGCCAGAGAAATGGAGGCGAGGCCAAGACCAATGAGAAGTTGGGGTTTGTTCTCAGCGCCTGCTGGGAGCACGATCACTTTTCTGGCAACGGCGGTGAGGGCCGTAACGAGCACGAGCTCTAACTGAACAACTTGCTTGCGCAAATAGCTCGTGACGTTCTGGAGCACCTCCAGAGCAATCAGTACCGTCAGAAGATCGCCAAGCACCTTGATCAGCCCGTCCCCAAGCCAATTCGAGGACTGGGGTGTGACCAGGTTGAAGCTGACTCGCAGGATCAATTGCGCCAAGGCGGCAGCGATCACCACGGCTGTGATCAAGGTGAGCACTTTGGCTACCTGGCGCTCTGCGGAATCCACCACCTTCAGAAAGGTGGGCCAGGCCCGAGGGGAACGGTTCACGACGGATTGAGAGGCTGAACAGCAGAAGCCTTGATCATCGAGCCAGGGGTCACGATCTCAAGTCGATTGAGCCCACTTTGCATGGCTTTGCTCTCAACTGAAGGAATCGTCGCGGATTTCCTGGAGAAGCAGGTCGAGCTGTCCGAACGGATCCCCCTCGGAGAGCGGGGATGAAATGTCCGACAGACCTTCCCCAATGGCAGGGTTGCGGCTCCAGTCCGCTTCGATGGCGCACAATCGGGCGGCCAGCTTGGCAAGGCCCCCTTGGCGATGTTCACGCTCCAGAACCTCCAGAAGGGCCGGCATGCGGGTGGAGGTGGCGCGAAGGCTGCGGCGCAGATCAGCCTGGGTGCGCCCTTGATGTTTCAGCCAGTCTTTGAGCACGGCCACAAGCTCTTCTTCCATGGCTGTGTTCCAACGACTCATCGGGATCAGCGGTCAGGGCCGACCGGGAGGAAACCATCGATCCAGTTTGCGCTGTGCGCGCAAGCGGATCGCCTCCGTGAGGTGATGTCGCCACAGACCGATGACCGCGGTGAGGGCCACCAGGTCATCGCTGAAGCCGGCAATGGGCACGAAATCTGGAATCAGATCGGCTGGCATGACGAGATAGGTCAGTGCTCCCAGGAGGGTGAGCCGAGCACGGACAGGCGTCGCGGGATCCATCAGGAGTTCCACAACCTCAAGGGCAGGTCGGGCCACGCTTCGGCCCGCTTGCCGTAGCAGCCTCCGAAGGCTCCCTTCATCGATGAGGGAGCTGTCGATCACCTCAGCATCGATAACAGGATTGTTGAAGGAGGAAGCCTTGGCCATGGCGGACGCCCCTGGGCGAAGCGTCCTCCAGTCTCCCTGAGAGCTCCTTTCAGCCCTCGGCGCGTGCTTCGATCAGCCCGTTTTGAACACCTGTTTTGCGGAGTTTTCGCAAGGCGCGCTGCACGACCTGACGGCAATACTCACGACTGCAGCCCATGTGACGGGCCACTTCGGCAAGGGTGCGCCATTCATTAGAACCATCCAGGCCGAACCGCAGCATCACCACGGTGCGTTCCTTGGGGGTGAGGTTGGATTTGTCCAGAAGCTTCCATGCCGATGCTGTTCGCTCGGCGATTTCCGCCTGCTCCATCGGTGGAAGTTCTTCACTGGGCAGGACATCTACAAGTTCGGATGGATCTGATTTGGACTTCACAATTCCCTGCAGGCTCACCGTCACGCTGCGCAATTCGCAACCGAGAAGATCGTCCACTTCGGCGCGAGAAATTTTCATTGCCACTGCCAACTGATCGGGAGTTGCAGCCTGGCCATGGCGCTGCATCAGACGTGCTTTGGCCGCTCTTAATTTTGTGAGTTTTTCATTCACATTCACAGGGATGCGAATAGTGCGGCTCTGGGTTGAGAGGGCGCGGTTAAGCCCTTGCCGAATCCACCAGTAGGCATAGGTGGAAAAGCGGTGCCCCCGGGTGGGGTCGTATTTCTCAACGGCTCGAGTGAGCCCGAGGGTGCCTTCTTGGATCAGGTCAAGCAGGTCGAGGCCTTTGCCCTGATAGCGCTTGGCCAGATTGACCACGAGGCGCAGGTTGGCCGTGATCATCTGATTTTTTGCTTTTTCTCCTTTTTTGATCGCGCGTTTTTCTTCATCGCTGTACTCACATGCAGGTCCAGTACCACCCGCGAGCATGCAACGTTCTCTGATCGTCACCATGGCCTGAACCTTGCGGCCCATGGTTAACTCCTGTTCAGGAGTCAGCAATTGGTGTCGGCCGATTTCGCCGAGAAAGGCGCTTAGGGAACTCACCATCTTCACGCTCCTGTCTTTTTTGAAACTAGGGCGAAAATGATTGCCGCCCTTGGGTGTAAGAAAGACTGCGGAATTTATGTTTTGTGCTTTATTCCGTTTTGCTTTTTGATTGGCTGAAAAGGGTCGGCTTCTCCTTTTGGGTAAGGAGTTGGCAGGGTTACCGGCGTTCAGGCGGTGCTGATCTGGCCGTGACCCGTCGGTGGTCGCTACTCTCACGGCTCACTAATCATTGCCATGACCCTGGCCACGGTTTTGACTCCCGATCTCGCCAAGAGCGCAGGGGTGGCGTATGTCCACTACCTGAGCTTCATGCTCTGTTTTGCGGCCTTGGTGGTCGAGCGCCGCTTGATTGCTCCCGATCCGGATCGACGCACGGCAACGGTCATGGTGATCACCGACGTGATCTATGGCATGGCGGCCCTTGCCCTCCTGGTTAGCGGCATCCTGCGCGTGCTTTATTTCGGTCAGGGAAGTGAGTTCTACACAACTAACCCCTTGTTCTGGTGGAAGGTGGGTCTGTATCTCTCCGTGGGTGGACTTTCGCTTTACCCCACCATTACTTACGTGCTCTGGGCGATTCCTTTGCGCAAGGGTGAGTTGCCCAAAGTGTCGGAAGCACTGGCCTCCCGTCTGGCATGGATCATCAATATTGAACTGGTGGGATTCGCTCTTATCCCTTTGATGGCCACACTGATGGCCCGAGGGGTTGGTTTGCCCGCTGCTTAATCAGGAGTCGTGAGCCGTGATGAGTCTTCACCACTGCCCGCCAGCTCAGGAGATCCGCTCCGTGGATCAGAGCCTTCGCTCCAGCCCCTCCGCGTTGTTGCCGGGCTACGCGAGCCAGCTCGCTTACACACCTGTGGGCCCACCCGTCTTGAAGCACTGGTGCGTCTGGGTTCAGCCTCCCCGAGATGGGTTGCCTGATCGTTGGGAACAGCGTTGGCTTGATCGCGTGGAGGCTGGCTTGGATGCCTGGTCTTCACTGGTTTCCATGACCAGGGTCTCTGACCCTGAAAGAGCCCATGTGCGCGTTGAGCGTCGTCGTCCGCCACTTCGACGCTTTGCGCAGGGATGGAGAGCCAGCAATGGCCGCACGCTTTTGCAGACCTTGGAGGTGCGCCGTGAGGGGGCCTGGCGTTTGGAGCCTCGCCTCACTGTTTTGATTTCCCCTGGCCTACGCGCACCTGTGCTTCAAGCCACGGCGCTGCATGAGCTTGGCCATGCCTTTGGGCTTTGGGGTCACAGCGATCAGGCATCCGATGCCATGGCGGTCCATCAGGGTCGACAACCGGTGCTTCGTCTGAGTTCACGAGATCGGGACACACTTCGATGGTTGTTGGAACAGCCCACCCAATTCGGGACTGAACGAACCCCCACTCCCTAAGCCGCAGCCAAGACCAGTTGAATGGAGTGCGGCGAGCTCAGCGTCGCGGTGCACCGCGACGCTGAGCCAGCACCTCCTGCACCCGCCGCCAACTCACTCCATGGTGGGCCAAGGCCACTTGCAGGTGGAAGATGATGTCAGCCGCTTCGCCAGCAATCTCAGACGGGTTGTCGTCTTTGCATGCCATCACGAATTCAGCACTTTCTTCGCCGATCTTCTTGAGGATGCGGTTGTCACCCCCCTCCAGAAGCTTGTTGGTGTAGCTCGCCTCCTCAGGCTGGTCACGTCGACCTTCGATGACGCGGGACAGTTCGGTGCAGACATCAGCTGGTGGTGGCAGGGCCCCGTTTCCGCCTCCCGTTGGCTGATCGCTGTCGTCATAGAAGCAGCTGCGGGCTCCGGTGTGACAGGCCACATCCCCGCTCTGCTGGATGGTCAGCAACAAAACATCGGCGTCGCAGTCATAGCGGAGGCCTTTGAGGGTCTGAAGGTGGCCGCTTGAGGCTCCCTTATGCCAGAGCTCTTGGCGGGATCGGCTCCAGTAATGCACTTCCCCAGTCCTGAGGGTGTGTTCGAGCGCCTCCTTGTTCATCCAGGCCTGCATCAACACGGCACCATCCAGCCAGTCCTGGGCAATGGCCGGGATCAGGCCCGCCGCATTGAAGCGAAGGGTGTTGATGAAGTCGGGGCTCAAAGACTGCATCAGATCTGGGGACACGTGGATCTCATCTTCTGATCTTCCCGCAATGGGGGGCGTGCTGATGGGTTACTACTGCTGTGGCCTCAGCCTGACTTCAATCTGGGGTGTCATGGTGGAGTGGAGGGCCTTGCGCTTGTCTCTGCGCCCAACCAGCAGTGAACGGACACCCGATCCCAGATCTATCGCCACCAGTCAGCTCATCGCTTCCTTACACCTGCAGCAAGTTGTTTGAGGGCTACCCCTGCTGCCACCGTCAGTGGAAGCATCAGGGGCACTGCCGGTTTGTGCATGGCTACAGCCGTTGTTTCAAGGTGTGGTTTGCAGCCACTGAGCTTGATGACTGTGGCTTCGTGGTGGATTTCTCCAGCCTGCGTCCCCTGGAACAACGGCTGCGAGAGCAGTTCGATCACACTTTTCTTGTGAACGCCGACGATCCGCTGCTGGGGGAATGGCAGCGCTTGCATCACCTCGGTGCTCTGGATCTGCGGGTGATGGAGAACGTGGGAATGGAGGCCACCGCGGCCTTGATCTGGACCTGGGCCAATGACCTTCTTCATCAACGGGATGGAGGACGCAGTTGTTGCTGGGCCGTTGAAGCCCGGGAGAATTCGCGCAATGCTGCGACCTATCACGCCATTCCGGCCTGGTTCGTGCAGGACTCCCGCCAATCGTTATGACCTTGCTTCAACGTTCCGGGCTCGAAGCTCTGGGTACAGGCCTGTTGGCGTTCACCATTGGCCGTTTAAGTACATCGGATCTCAATGGGTTTGAGCAGGCAATTGCCATTGGCCTCTGCCTGACACTGCTCATCCACATCATGGGCCGTTTCAGCGGTGCGCATTTCAATCCTGCTGTGACCCTGTTGCTCAATCATCAGCGCTTTGGATTCAAAGCCTTGCGATCCCAGGAGGGTTTGCTGGAGACAGGTGCTTACGTGCTGGCGCAGATCATCGGCGCGTTGATGGGGTTTGCCCTGGCGGCCCCGCTTGTCGCTGGAGATGCTGTTGCCCTCGAAGGACTGATCCCTGAAGCACTGCTCTCTCTGGTGCTGTTTGCCTTGATCCTGCGGTGGAGCCATGAAGGTCGAATCTGCCCTTTCGCACAGCCGCTTTCAGGTCTTGTGGTGGGTGCTGGCTTGGCCTTTTTGGCCCTGCTGGGGGGATTGACCCAATCGGGCATCTATAACCCAGCGATCGCGATTGGTTTGGGCAGTCAAGGTGTGTCCGGTTGGGGAATGGCTGTGTTGGCCCAACTTTTGGCCGTGGTGATGGTTTTGGCCTTGGAGGGAAGTCATCTTCTGTCCCACGATTGAAACCACAGGGCTGGCGGTGTCTTCCTTTGCAGGGTGAATTTGCGCCTCACCAGCCGCAGAATGGTTGAACGCTGATTTTCGTTTCATGGGATCGACCTCCCAGGCACTGCTGCTGTCAACCATTGCCACAGACCCCAACGACTGGCATATCGGTCGCTTCAGCAGGCTGGGCGAGTTGATTGCCTCCGCAGGTCGAGAACTCGACGCTGACTTTTCGCTCACCATCTCGGATTACCCATTGGGGGCGGCTGAGCGGACACACCTGCAGACTCAACTGGCGGAGGGGGTGTTCGGTCAGGTTTGGCTCATGGCTCCTGACCTCGACAATGGACCTGACAGCAACTTTTTCTCCGCACTCGAGCAGGCGGTTCAGTCCGGTACGGATCTGGTGATCGCCAGAGATCACACCGACCTTGGGAGCTGCTTGCTTTCATTGAAGGGATGCCTCGGCAGTGTTGGACAAACCCAGACCTTCCTGCGCAGCTGGCCTGATCTCCCTAGAGATCGTGAGTATGTGGATGAGGATTGTCCGGGGATCACAACGCCCTGCGTGGTGACTGGGCAGAACGGTGGCGTTCAGATCTGTCGCCAACGGGCTGACCATCCTCTGCTGAATTTCTCAACCATGCTTCCCGGACATCTTGTGATGCCTGCCCATCCCCATGAGGGCGTGATTCAGGCAGTCACGGCAAGCCAGACGGTTCTGTTGTCTAGCTTTTCCATCACCAGCGGGCGTGAACAGATCACGGCGATCATTGATGAATGCGAAGGTCGCGGTATGGTACTTCACCATTCCACGTTTCATCACTTCGCCGATTACAACCAGGACGTTAACTTTGGTGCTCCGGATTTTGTGCTTGATCCCCCGTCGGGGCAGATCGCTGATTCCCCGGAGCTGCTCGATGACCTCAAGGGCTATGTGCGTTCCGTGGTGCACTACGCCTGTAACAACTGATTGTTGAATGAAAAAAACCATCAGTGAACTTCGAGCCTCAGGGGTCGTTGAGATCCCTAAGGCTCATTGATTGGCCTGAGTGCGCCGCGATTGATTGCAAAGAAGTTCAGCGTGAGCAGGGCAGCCAGTAAGATGTGGAAAGCTCTCCCATGGGGAATCCCCATCCCGTGAAAGGCAATCCAGGTGTTGAGAATGAGGCAATAGCTGTTAAAAATTAAGAGACCCGTTAGTGACAATGTTGGAATAATCTTTGACTGGCTTCGAAGTAAGAAAATGGTGCCAAGAATTCCTGAGGCGAGTCCAAATGATGTGTAGCCATGCAGAATTCTCATCGCTGCATCGGAGTGGGAGTGGGTGAATGCTGCAGCCAGAAGATTGAGCGGAACTAGGGCTGCCACGTCAGGACCAAAAAAGCGGCGCGGATTGCCGTGCAACCACTGAATTTGCTTGAGGCCGTGTTGATTGGTTCGAAATTGTGGCAAGGAAGCGCATCCCATTTCAAGCAATGTGGCATTGATCAGGAGTTCTTGCTGGGTTCTGTTAAGGCTCCCCAATTGTCACGGTCGTGATCGGGGGTGTGCTTTGCTCCAGCTCCAGCTCCCTTACATGCGTTGAAAGTCAGCCTTTTACTGGAGTCACTCACTGCCCCACTTTCAGCGGGGCAGTGAGTTTTGTTGGTGATTGCCGTGCTTAGGTCCTTGGTTCGGGATTGGTTCAGTCAATGACGAGAACGTCGCCGTTCACCTCCACCTGGATGGTTTGTCCTTCGCTGAAACGGGCCGCCAGGATCGCCTTCGCGATAGGGGTTTCGAGCTCGCGCTGGATGGCCCTTTTCAGTGGACGGGCTCCATACACAGGGTCGTGGCCGGCGTTGGCTAGCCAGTCAGTTGCGCCATCACTGATTTTGAGGCTGAGTTTCCGCTCCGTCAGTCGGTGACGCAAACGTTCCACCTGCAGGCTCACGATCTGACGCAGTTCCTGCTTGCTGAGGCTGTGGAAGATGATCTGATCATCGAGGCGGTTGAGGAATTCCGGTCGGAAGTGTGCACGCAGTGCGTCATTCACCCGACGCTCCATTTCGTTGTGCTGACTGTCATCTCCAGCAAGGTCAAGGATTGACTGGCTGCCAATGTTGCTGGTGAGAATCAGTACAGCGTTGGTGAAATCCACCGTGCGACCCTGCCCATCGGTGACGCGGCCGTCATCAAGGATCTGCAGCATCACGTTGAAGACATCGGGGTGGGCCTTCTCCACTTCGTCGAAGAGAATCACGGCATAGGGGCGTCTGCGCACGGCTTCGGTGAGTTGGCCGCCGGCCTCATACCCCACGTAGCCCGGAGGCGCTCCGATCAAGCGGCTGACGCTGTGCTTTTCCATGTATTCGGACATGTCGATGCGCACCATGGCGTCTTCGCTGTCGAACATCTGGGCGGCCAAGGCTTTTGAAAGTTCCGTCTTGCCCACGCCGGTGGGGCCAAGGAACAGGAAGCTGGCGATGGGGCGGTTGGGGTCGCTGAGCCCAGCGCGTGAGCGCTGGATGGCATCGGCCACGGCAGTGACGGCCTGTTGCTGCCCCACCACCCGCTCGTGCAGCTGACGTTCGAGACTTAGCAACTTCTCCATTTCTGATTGCACCAACTTCGTCACGGGGATGCCCGTCCACTTGGCAATCACTTCAGCGATGTCGTCTTCAGTGACTTCTTCGCGCAAGAGTGATTTGTCGCTGTTGTGGTCGCTGTTCTCCAGAAGCGCCTCCTGTTCGGTCAGTTGCCTCTGGAGGCCGGCGAGGGTGCCGTATTCCAGTTCTGCAGCTTTGTTCAGGTCGTAGCTGCGCTTAGCCTGCTCGACTTGAAGTTGGACCCGTTCGATCTCCTCCTTCAGATTGGAGAGTTCATCGATGGCGCCCTTTTCTTTTTGCCATTGGGCATTCAGGTTGCTCTGCTGTTCAGACAGTTCGGCCAGCTCGCGCTCTAACCGCTCGAGTCGTTCTTGGCTGGCGGCATCCGATTCGCGGCCGAGGGAGAGTTTCTCCATCTCCAGCTGAAGGATCTTGCGATCGATTTCGTCGATCTCCTCCGGTTTGGAGGTGATCTCCATCTTGAGCCGCGCCGCTGATTCGTCCACCAGATCGATGGCTTTGTCGGGTAGGAATCGGTCGGCGATGTAACGGCTGCTGAGTACCGCAGCGGCCACTAACGCACTGTCGGCAATGCGCACACCATGGTGCACTTCGTAGCGCTCCTTGAGGCCACGCAGAATCGAGATGGTGTCTTCCACCGTGGGCTGGTCGACAAGCACCTGCTGGAACCGGCGCTCTAGGGCGGGATCCTTTTCGATGTGTTGGCGGTGCTCGTCGAGGGTGGTGGCGCCGATGCAACGCAGTTCACCGCGGGCCAGCATTGGCTTCAGCAGGTTGCTGGCATCCATGGCGCCGCCGGTGGCGCCGGCCCCCACCACGGTGTGGATCTCATCGATGAAGAGCACGATCTGCCCCTCGGAAGCGGTCACCTCCTTGAGCACGGCCTTGAGCCGTTCCTCGAATTCACCGCGGTATTTGGCGCCAGCGATCAGGGCACCCATGTCGAGGGCGATCAGCTGCCGGTTTTGCAGGGCTTGGGGCACATCGCCGTTCACGATCCGCTGGGCCAGGCCCTCCACGATGGCGGTCTTGCCCACACCGGGCTCGCCGATCAGCACGGGGTTGTTCTTGGTGCGGCGGCTGAGGATCTGAATCGTGCGGCGGATCTCCTCATCGCGGCCGATCACAGGATCCAATTTGCCGTCGCGGGCGGCGGCGGTGAGATCGCGTCCGTATTTTTCCAGCGATTCGTAGGTTCCTTCCGGATTTTGATCGGTCACTTTTTGGTTCCCCCGTACGGCGAGTACAGCCTGTTTGAGTTGGTCGGCCTTGCAGCCGCACTGGCTGAGCAGCTGCTTGCCGCAGCGCTCATCCGTCGCCAGGGCCAGGAGCAGATGCTCAATGGCGATGTAGCTGTCATCAAAGTCTTTCTTCAGGGCTTCGGCCTGATCCAGCACGCTATTGAGCCCCTTGCCCAGGTAGATGCTGTCTGGGGCGCTACTCAGGCTCGGCTGGGAGGAGATGAAGTCAGCGAGCTTCTGGCGGAGGCTGCCCAGATCCACACCGGCCTTCTCCAGGATGCGGCTGGCGAGGCCTTCCTGGGCGAGCAGGGCCGCGAACAGATGCTCGCTCTCCATTTGTTGCTGCCGGTTCTGCTGGGCCAATTGCTGGGCGGCAACGACAGCGGCCCAGGCCTTCTCCGTGAACAGTTCGGCGGTGGGATGCATGGTGGGCAAGGAATGGCGTAGTGGTTTGACCGTATGACGCACCCCTGGGGAAGAAGAGGAGGGGGGCCATACCAGATTGGCGAGAAAACCGGCCGGCGACTGCCCTTCCGCCCGATTTGTGACGGTGTTGCGGATCCGGGCGCCATTGCCAGCGGCGCGGCGAACCAAGGCACAGGATGGAGCTGTGTTTCCGCAAGCCTGACGATGCCCGGATCCAGCGCCCGCCGGTCGCTCGGCCTCTCCCTGACCTTGATCTGCCTCGTTCCCTGCCTCAGCCCGGCCCTGGCCTTTCCCAGGGGCGGCGGTGGGTTTGGCGGTGGCGGCATGCGCTTCGGCGGTGGAGGGGGCATGGGCTTTGACAGTGGCCGCTACCACTTCGGTGGTGCGGGCTATGACGGACGCGGGACCGCGGATGATTGGCGACGTGGCTACCAGGGGTACCACCCGCACTACGGCCCCGACAGCCGACCCGCTTGGCAAGAGGGAGGGCGCTGGAGAGACGATCAGTGGAACGGAGATCGTGTCAATGAGATTGACAGGAATCGATTGAATGTGAATAGAAGTGGTGACTTTGATAACAATACCTTCCGCAGAACCGTCAACGTTAACAACAACTTCTACAACCGCAATGTCAATGGCTGGAATGCCAACTGGGCCCGGGGCGGCTATTGGAACAACCGTCCCTGGAACGCCGGTTGGTATGGCTGGACTCCCTCCACCTGGGGCTGGTGGGGAGCGAGCAGCGCGGGCTGGGGGCTTGCGGCGGGGCTGGCCGCAGGAGCAGCGATCACTGAATTGGTGAACAGCGCCGCCGATAACCAGAAAACGGTGATTGTTGTGCCCGGAAGCACGTATCAGCTCAACTACGGATCGGTGGAGTCTGTGGGGCTGTATGGCGCCAGTTTTTCTTACAATCTCGGTGATGGCGTCAATCTGAACGGTGCGGCCAACTGCCAGGCGGGCCTGCTCAATGGCCAAGTGCCCGCCACCGCTCCCCAGGCCCAGCTGCTCAATGCCGTCTGTCAGGTGGCCTACGGAACGGGGGGCTGAGGGCCGGCGCTGTGCGCTGCGGCGATGCTGCGATCTTCGCCAAAGGTCTGGCTTGTCTCCAGCCACAGAGCTTCCCTGCCCGGTGTGGCCGAGCGGAACGCATGGGCCCCTTCAGCCGGCGCCTGGCGCTGAGCTGTTGATTCGCAAGCCCGCACGGCCAAACAGCCTGATGGCCCACTCCCAATCGGGCTGCGGACGGGACCCCTTCGGGCATCCAGTACCCAGACAGGAAGGCTGTTGGACTGCAGATGGCTGTCATGCCGTGCGCGGATGGGGAGACACGGGCCGACGAATGGCGAGGATTGGCAGCTTCGTCTCGTCTTTGGGAGGATGGACAGGATTTAAATCTTGGCTTGGAGAGGAGTCATTGCGGCCAAGGGAATGACGACCCCCTCGCGCTTCACCCACCACTGAATGGATCCGTTTCCGCGACAGCTGCTCCTGCCGCCAGCGGACGTCTGAAGGGCTTGCGCCATGTGCGTTGCCGCCCGCTTGAAAACATCGCCTTCCCTCTTCAGTTCACGGACTTCCTTCTTCGGTTGATTCATTTCGTCCCTTTCACGGGTGCTCAACGGCCCATTTTTTGTGGGATCTTCTGCATCGATCCCTGCTTGCCGAATTCAGCACCCCAAGCATGTGGCGTGAATTCCAAGGCGTCCGGATGCTTCCAAAACGGTCAACCTCCAGCTCTGGCAGCGGGCCATGGCCTCTGCCTTTTGCTGAGGCGTGAAACGACGGCATGTCCTGGACATGGTGTTCATTCTCGGTAAAAACGACGGCTTAGGGACCTGTCCACTGAACCGGGACAACCCAGCTGCCCGACTGGCAAGAACCCACAACAACACACCATCAACTTTATCACTGGATCTAGCACCCAAGATCGTGACGGTGCTGGCTTGTGGGATTGAGGAATTATTGGAGGCGGTTGAAGCGGAATAATCCCACAGTCATGAGAGCCCTGATTAATCTATGGTTTTACAAAAGATTGAAGTTGATTCTTGACTTCCGTTGCCAATCGCTCTGAGGCATTGACGGTTAAATGGCCATCATTCCAATATAAGACCTTCCCCCCGATTGACGAAGAACATTTATTAGACTCGCAGAGACCGTTGCGCAGCTTTAAATATTTGACATTTTCAAAATCTTTTTCCAAGCGGCGACCAATGGCATCCAACCCAGCGAGTTGACGATTGACCTCACTCAGGTAAATGCCTTCGCGAGCAAATGGTCTATACCATTTTGGAGATGAGAGATTGGGATCCCCTATTGGAGGTACGTCATCAAGCAGTATGAACATCGCCCCGCGTTTATTGGCGATTTCCGCTAGTCGCCGAATGGCAACCTCTTGATTGGCAGACTTTCGCTTAATGGAATCCTTCCTCCAGTCGTTGCCAACTACCACCACGCTGCCGCTCGGAATAGCATTGACAAACGCATCAGCTTTTGAGATATATGCTGGGCAATTCATATTTGTATTATTCATTGTCTTGGCGTCGGCGGGCGACACATAACCGCAACCATGACCGACGGTAACCATTCTCACCATGCCTGGAAATGCTTTTCTTATGGCAAATGCATAGTTTGCGGCGTGTGAATCTCCAAAAATAAAAAATCTAGGGTTGGAACTCTTTGATTTATCGGCAGAGGGAGGATTGAGACATGCCTTAAAATCTTGATCCGTTATTGGCCGCGAGTAGTGGCATCTAGCAAGAGCAATCGCCTCAACAGGATTGGTCTTGCTATCCCAAGGGGGAGCGGATAATAATGCGCTTGCAATCACGCCATTACCGTAGTCGAAAGTCACGCGCCTCATGTCAGGATTTGCGGCAAAAAACAAGGCGCTGACAACAGTTAATTCATTAATCGTGACTTTAGACGCCGCCGTCACAACAGTTGCTGAACCACCCAAGGCGCACAACCCCAACAAAAATACTGCTTTAGGTTTCAAAACATCTGGAGGGATACCCCTCAGCGGTCTTTCTATGCAGGCGTAAGAAAAACTCGCCAAAATAAACATCAATAACAATAGAAGTGGCGAAGACCACCAATGGATTCCTGTTGACCAGCGACTGATCGATAAAATACCCCAATGCCAGAGATAAAGCGAATATGAAATCAAGCCTATATAAACCACTTTCTTGTGGGTGAATATTGTGAATGCCGCAGTGCCACTCTTAAGACATGCAATCAATATCGCTGATAGAACCACTGTTGAAATAGTTGCTGGCACGGCCCATGAAATCGGTAGAAACATTACAGCAACTATTGCAGTAACCACCAGTAGTGGAGGCGCCTTCTCAAGTGTTCGCTCAATCTTTGCGCGCTTCTGAAAACCGATAAAGATCAAACACCCTGCCGCCATCTCCCAGAATCTGGGAGGCATCAAGAAATAAGCGGCGGGTTGGTTCGCCTGATAGAGACAGATGAAACTCGTAAGTGAAGCAACGGTCAGCGCCCCTATCCACACGAAGAGATTGCGGGCACCATTTTTCGCTTGCCTTCCAAAACCAGAGAACCAGATGAATAATGGGAAAAGCAGGTAAAACTGCTCTTCAACCCCCAGAGACCATGTATGAGTGAAAGGGTTGAGTTCAGTGGATTGGGCGAAATAGTCGGTCGATTGCTTGAAGAGATAAAGATTGGATAATCCAAAAAGGGATGTCATCCCAGTTTTCAGTGCTGTGCCTGGGTCTGGATTGAATAAACAGATAAGAATACTTGTGACCAAAACGAAGACAACTAGCGCAGGCACAAGTCGCTTGATCCGCCGCTGGTAAAAACCACTTAGAAAATCGCCAAGGTTTTTGCTCTCCCTGCCCGATAGCGACGATGTGATCACGTAACCAGAGATCACAAAGAAGATGTCAACCCCAAGGTAACCGCTAGGAAGCCAATCCTTGTTAAAGTGATTAATGATTACTGCGATGATCGCAAACGCCCTTAGACCATCGATCTCTGGTCGATAACTACTTTTCGCTTGCTTGATTTTATTGGGTGTCTGCGGCGGATTTGCCACTGCTGCCATGCCCTTAGAGGGGGGTACATTGTATCTTGTTACATGCCTTTAATCGCGGGATCACCTCAGCATGCATTGGCGTCTATCCCGATCTGGTTTTGCTCGACTCGGCGCCTCCCGTTCCGACTGGTTGCCGCTTGTGCTGCTGTCGCCAGGGAGCGCCTCCAGCAGCAGAACCCCAGATCCACGTCGCTTGCTTCAGGGGTGGCGAACGTCGCTGAATCGGTCACGGGCGTGTACTGCCGTGCCCCCAGTGTCGCTGCTGGAGTAGCGTTCTGATTCCCCCAAGCAGGGGATGGATGGTTATGCATTGGGTGCAGGAAAACCATCCAAGCAACCCCTGAACCAGCGGTTGCTTACGGAAAAATCATCTGCGCCGCAGGAGATCAGATGAATTCAGATCGGTGGCAACGTCAGCACTCAGCCGATGGGCACTGGTATTTACGTCTGTCTTCACCGTAAGCGTCGCAAAAGCACTCCTGAGAACCCATGCAGCGCAACGGTTCTGTTCCTACGGCGTGTAATCGGCGTTGATCAAAGCAGTGCGCAAACATTCAACGTCTTTCGGCTCCCCGTGTCCTGCTGTGCGCGTCTTGGGCCGCTTCCCGCCAGCGAGGACGTGGAACCGCCGCACCATCGGATGGCTGGCGGAGGCGGCCGGGCGGCACGGCGGCCCGGCGGCTGGTCCCTGGTTTGCAGGATGCTCCAGGTCTGCTGTTCAGGGAGGAACCCCGTTCGCTGCGGGGCCTCGTCATGATGGGGGCGTTTGGTTCCCCTGCCACGTTTGCGTTGCCCATGTCCACGCCGTCGTTTGATCCCGCGGACCTTGCCTTGGTGGCCCAGTTGGCGGAGGAATCCCGCGCGTTTGACGCGACGGGGGCGGATCCGGAACGCAATTGCTGGCTCGCCGTGCATCGCCATGTGCACGGTGTCTTGCCTTCGGAATACGACATTCGCGAGGTGCCGGAAGCCCTCTACCTGGCGGTTTTGGAGTGGCGCCGCCGTGCGCCGATCACCCACCACGATTGACCGTCCACCGGTCACCACCACAAAAAAAGTCCTCCCGGAGCCGCTCACCGAGTGAGCCATTCAGGGAGGAATCAGGGAAAGGAATGGGATGGACGGTCCGATCGGAACCGTCCATCCGGTTTGGATCAGGCCCAGCCCTTGGAGGATTGGTCGATCACATAGGCCGCCACATCAGCGATGTCCGCTTCGCTGAGCTTGCCGCCGAAGGCGGGCATGGCGTTTTTGCCGTTGGCAACCTGGTAGGCCACGGCAGCTTCAGGACCATCGGCGTAGTTGGCCAGGTAGGCCTTGAGGGCATCCGCCTTGAGGGTGCGCTCGGCGTTCACCACATTGCCGCCGCCCATGTGGCAAGCCGCGCAGTTGGCAGAGAAAATCTGGGCGCCATGGGAAGCATCAGCCGCGAAGCTCGGGGCCGCACCCAGCACCAGGGTCAGACAGAGAGCGAGAAGAGAAAAAAGACGACGCATGGGAGGTGCAGATCGCACACGCAACCGGATCACATTAAGGATTCGCAAGGCTCCCCCAGGGGTTCCCTGACAGATCTGCAACAATCCCGATCGCTCCCGTCGCCGTCGGCTGGCTGTTCAGACCCGCGGCACCGGTCCCCGGTGGGGGAGCCCGGCGCTCTCCAGCACCGCCTCAAGGGTGGGGGCCTGGCTCCGCAAGCCGAAGCGCTCCGGCGGGCTCACGGGGTCGTGCACGAAGTGGCGCTGGCGGATCGAAAAACGATCCCACGCGTTCACATCCAGCCGCAACAGGCGGATCAGTCCCTCGATCAACCAGCCCCGCAGATCCAGCCCCAGTGGCGGTCGCCCCATGCCCCGCCAGCGGCAGAGGGTGGCAACCGCCCCGTTCACGGTCAATGGCGCCTGACCCAGCACCAGCCGCCGCACCGGCCCTTGGCCCGGCTCGGGATTGGGTTGGTGGGGCGTGGTCGCCAGGTGCGCGCAGACCGTGGCGATGTCGGCGGCATGGATGAAGTGAAAACTGGCGTCCGCCCGCAGCCAGCGGGCCAGCCACAGCCACGCCACCGCCTCTCCCACCCCGGCTGTCAGGTAGCTCGTGGGATGGGGATCTTCGCCCACCAGCCGGCCGCCAAACACCAGGGTCGGGAAGACCGCCACGATCCGCTCCGCCAGCGGATGGCCCTCCAGATCCAGCAGGCACTGCGCCTTGGTTTGGATGTATTCGGTGCCGTGGGCCCGGGCCTCCGGCAACAGCCGCAGATCCCGGTCGAGGATGCTGGCGGTGGAGAAATAGATCACCTGTTCGAGCCGCGCCGGATCCAGCAGGGCGAGCAGTTGTTTCACCGCCACCACGTTCACCGCCTGGGCCCGCTCCGGATCGCCCCAGGCAGTGGCGGTGTGGATCACCCGCTGCGCTGTGGCGATGGCTTCAGCATGGGGCTCCAGCTCCCGCAGATCGCCCACCAGGAGCGTGATGCGCGGATCGTTGCGGGGGACGGCCGTGAGCTTGCTTGGATCCCGCAACAGCAGCAGCAGATGGGCCTCGCTGTGGCGATACAGCGCCTCGGCGATGTATTGGCCCACACAGCCGCTGGCGCCGGTGATCAGGATCCGTGGTGGTGTTGGGTCCACGGCGCTGAAGGCGTTCAAACCGCCGCTCCGAGCAGCTCAGGGATCGCCTTGCCGGTTTCAAAAAACACCCGGGCGTTCTCCTCGGGAGTGCCCGGCAGGATGCCATGGCCAAGGTTGAGGATGTGGCGCCGGCCGTGGGCCTTGCGCACCGTGTCGAGAATGCGCTCGCGGATCGCCTCGGGCGTGCCGAACAGCAGGCCGGGATCGACATTCCCCTGCACGCCCACCGAGGCGGGCAGGCGGGCACAGCCATCGGCCATGTCCACCGTCCAGTCGAGGGAGATGATGTCGATGCCCGTGCGGGCCATGCGCTCCAACACGCCCGCGCTGCCGGAGATGTAAAGGATCAGGGGAGTGTCCGGATGGGTGGCCTTCACCTGGTCGATCACCCGCTGTTGGTAGGGCGCGGCGAACATGTCGTAATCGATCGGGCTGAGTTGGCCCGCCCAGGAGTCGAAGAGCTGCACCACCTGGGCACCGCTGTCGATCTGATAGCGCACGTAGGTGGCGATGGAATCCGCCAGGTGGGCCAGCAGTTGATGGAGCAAGGCCGGCTCGCGGAACGCCATCGCCTTGATCACGGAATAGGTCTTGCTGCTCTTGCCCTCCACGGCATAGGCCGCCAGGGTCCAGGGGGCACCCACGAAGCCGAGCACGGCCGCCGCGTTCCCCACATCCCGCCGCAGCCGGCCCAACACCTCGCCAACAAAGGGGAGCGCCTCCGCGGGGTTGAGGGGGCGGAGGGCATCGACCTGGGCCTGACTGCGGATCGCCGGCTCGATGATCGGACCCTTGCTCTCGATGATGTCGAAATCAATGCCCATGCCGGGCAAGGGCGTGAGGATGTCGGAGAAGAGGATCACGCCATCGGGTTGGAAGGCGTGGAAGGGTTGCATCGAAATCTCATAGGAGAGATCGGGATTTTCCGAGCGTTCCCGGAAGCCCGGATGGCGATCCCGCAGATCGCGGTACACCTTCATGTAGCGCCCCGCCTGCCGCATCATCCACACGGGCGGTCGCTCCACCGACTCCCCTCGGGCGGCGCGCAGCAGGAGGGGAAGCGTTTCGGCCATGGAAGCGGAATGGCAGGCAACAAAGATCGGCAACCTAGCGGAGCGCCCCGCGCTGTTTTCCTGCCGCGGCGAGCGCTGCCGGGGCCGCGACGTGTTTCTTCATGCTTCCAGGGCGCCCTGCCTGTTCGCGGGGCCCGCGGCTGGTTGAAGGAGGTGTTGTCCTCTCCTAGCGTCCTGTCCAGTTTCGTCGTTTCAGGCTGCCTGTGGTGTCGGTCGTTGCCGCTGGCTGGAGGAGCTTGAAGCGATGCTTGCC
>JAYKIX010000183.1:0-9009 GCA_035286005.1 Synechococcus sp.
GCTTTCTCGTTGGGTTGTGCACGTCAGTGGTCCCTTTGCTGGTGATCCCCGACTACGGCATTCGCCTCATGGTGACGACAGGACTGACCGGAGTGGTTTGGCTTGTTGTGATGCTGATCACTCCCCCTGAGTCGGTCGACGTGATGGAGCGTTTTGTTCGACAGGTTCAACCGCCAGGCCCCGGCTGGCGACGCTGGCGTGAACGCTTCGATGTGGAGGTGGTGGATTCCCTAGGTGAGCTCATCCGTCGATTCCTCCTCAGCAGTGCTGTTTTGTTCGGTGGGTTGCTGGGCTCCGGTGCATTCGTGCTGCATCAGTCCTTGATTGGCTGGTTGGGACTGGTGGTGACCGTGGTGTGCGGGTTGCCGCTCCTCCGCACCTATGGCCTCAGGCTCGGCTCTGGTTGAACAGGCTTCACAATGGGTCCTAAAGCTTCAACCGCGTGCAGTTCTTCCGCTCCACTCTCCTGCCGGCACTGATCGTGCTGTTGTTTGCCTTGGCTCTGGTGGCAGTGAGTGCTCGGATCTGGCTCCCGGGAGACATGCTTGCACCTGCTCCGATGAGCTGATTTTGTTGCTGCGGCTGCCACTACGATCAGCACTATGAGCGATCTCGACCACCAGCCCGGAGACGCAGGTTGGGCCAATCTGGCCATCGACCCTGAGGTGCTGGAACGCGAGCTCGCGGCTGAATTGCTGGGCGATCCTCTTGATGAGATTGCCTTTGAGGAAACTGAAGACGAAGCCCTGCTGGCGGCTCGGGAGTGCGATGCCGGTCTGGAGTGGCTTAAGGGAGGCCACGACGATCGACTGCAGGGCCTGAGGGTGTTTTGCGAGCACCGCGATCCACGGGCTGTGCCGCTGCTCCTGCCTTTGTTGGAGGAAATTTGTCCGGTGGAGCGCATGAGCGCTGTTTATGCCCTTGGCCGCAACCCTTCCCCTTCGGCGGTGGAGCCCTTGCTCAGGCTCTTGCAGCTGGATTCCAATGGCTATGTGCGCAAGGCTGCAGCCTGGAGTCTCGGTAACTATCCCGACGCTCCAGTTTTGAATCCCCTGGTTCGTGCCTTGCAGACCGATATCGCTGCAGTGCGTTTGTGGGCCTCGGTCTCTCTCGCGGAAGCTGGGGTGACTTCACCCGCGAAGGCCGACCTGGCTGCTGGCCAGCTGCTGGTGAGTTTGGCCATTGATAGTGAACCAGTAGTGCGCAGCAACTGCATCTGGGCCCTGGGTCAACTGATCGATCAGCTTGTGCAGCCTCGCCGTGAAGAGGTGGTGGAATCCTTTGTGGATGCCTTGGTGAATGATCAGGAGGCGTCTGTGAGAGATGAGGCGCGCACAGCTCTTGAACAACTGGAGAATCCTGAGCTGCTTGAACGGGTCCAGACCCTCGTTGACGAGGGTCTGCTGCGCTGAGTTTGATCCCAGCCTCACCAAGGGGTTGCTCTGTCGGCGTGGTGTAACAGCACTGCGTCGGTGAAGCCCCACCTTGCTTACCATTTCCACACTCACGTTGAGGTGCATGCCCCAGCGCACACTCCGCTTTCGGATCCGACCTGACGGCCGCGTCGAGGAACAGGTCGAAGGTATTGAAGGAGAGGCCTGTCTGGGACTCACCGAGCGATTGGAGACCGCTTTGGGCTCCGTCGAGCGCAGAGAGGTCACGTCCGAGGCCTACAGCATGCGGACCGAACAATCCCAAACTCTTCCCGTTGAGCATCTCTGATGTCCCACTTCAGCACTGTTAAAACCGAATTGCGCCAACGCGGGCCTCTGGTGGCCGCTCTTCGCGATCTCGGCTATTCCCCTGAGGAAGGGACCCGTCAGGTGCGGGGGTATCAGGGTCAGACGGTTGAGGCCGAGTTGGCTGTGTCCATGGAGCAAGGCGGAGACCTTGGTTTTCGTTGGAATGCCCTGACAGGCGCCTATGAACTCGTCACCGATCTCGATCTCTGGCGTCAACAGGTACCGATTGAACGCTTTCTTGCCAAGCTCACGCAGCGATATGCCTTCAACACTGTTCTGGCCGCCAGCACAGAAGAAGGTTTTGCGGTGGCGGAGCAACGCAATTGTGAGGACGGTTCGATTGAACTGGTGGTGACCCGCTGGGACGCCTGATTTCCAGTCGATTTCAGTGTGGCGTTAGCTTTTGATCCATCGGCGGCTTACAGGGCATCCGTCGCTCCTGTTGATCAGCGCACAGGACTAGAGCCGGTTCTGGGTGGTGAATTGCGGGAGAAGGCCGTGTGGGTCGATGAGGCGGTCTGCATCGGCTGTCGCTACTGCGCCCACGTCGCCTCCAATACGTTCGCGATTGAACCAACTCTGGGCCGATCCCGTGCCCTGCGCCAGGACGGGGATAGCGGTGCCTGCATTCAGGAAGCCATCGATACGTGTCCTGTGGACTGCATCCACTGGGTTGATTTTGAAGAGCTGGATGGACTGCGTGCCCGCCTGGAGGGGATGGAACTCCTCCCCCTTGGCCTGCCGCAGCCGGCGCGGCCCCGCCGGCAAACCTCGCGGAGCAACCCTTGATGCCTGTTTCGCTGCCGACCCGACGCTTTGGTCGCACCGGGTTGGCTATGCCGATCCTGTCGTTGGGGGGGATGCGATTTCAGCAGAGCTGGTCGGATCTTGCGGCCGACGCCATTACCCCGGGTTCGCAGCAGACTGTGCTGGAGACCCTCCAGAAGGCTGGTGCCAGCGGTTTCCATCATGTGGAAACGGCCCGGCATTACGGCAGTTCAGAGCGACAGATCGGATGGGCGCTTCCACAAGTCATCGATCCGAAGCGCATCCTTCAGACCAAGGTGCCGCCCCATGAAGATCCGGTGTGCTTTGAGAGGGAGCTGGAGCTCAGCCTGCAGCGCCTAGGGGTGTCCAGGCTCGATCTGCTGGCGATTCATGGCATCAATGTGTCTGACCATCTCGAATGGACGATCCGCCCCGGTGGCTGTCTGGACGTTGTGCGTCGCTGGCAGCAACAAGACCGCATCGGGCATGTGGGTTTTTCCACCCACGGCTCCACGGACCTGATTCTCGAGGCGATTGCCACGGACGCCTTCGACTATGTGAATCTCCACTGGTATTTCATCCGCCAAGACAACGATCCAGCGTTGACTGCGGCTACCCAGCACGACATGGGTGTGTTCATCATTAGTCCCACTGACAAAGGGGGGCATCTACACACCCCTTCTTCCCGTTTGGAGGAACTCTGCGCGCCATTGCATCCGATCGTGTTCAACGATCTGTTCTGCCTCAGTGATCCCAGGGTGCACACCATCAGCGTGGGGGCGAGCCAACCCGGCGATCTGGATCTGCACATGGAGGCGGTTTCGCGTCTTGATCAGGCGGGGTTGCTGATCCCGCCCATCGTTCAGCGTTTGCAGCGGGCTGCTCGTACTTCACTTGGCGATGCGTGGTGCGACACCTGGAGGCAGGGACTTCCGCCGTGGGAGGAGACGCCTGGAGGAATCAATCTGCCGGTGTTGCTGTGGTTGCACGGCCTGGTGGAAGCTTGGGATCTGCAGAGCTATGCCCGTGCCCGTTATGGGTTGCTGGGGCAGGGGTCCCATTGGTTCCCAGGTGCCAATGCCGATGAGCTCGATTCTGGTGTGAGCGAAGCCGAGTTGCACGCCGTGATCGGCGGGAGTCCGTGGGCTGATCAGATCCCCTCCTTGCTCAGGAACCTACGGCGGAAGGTTGGCGGCACAACGCAACAGCGCCTCTCCAGCACCTGAACGCTTGTTTGCTGTCAGCCGGAGGCGGAGCCGAGTGGGAGCTTGGCGGGAATCCCCACGGCCCTGGGGTACGTGGTTGGGCAAGGGGCGGTGGGCTTTAAGCGCAATTGCTGGCGGAGGCCTTTGCCAGCCGGGAGCTCACGCCCTTCCTGGCTGATGATCCGAGCTTTGAGTGGAACGAGGGCCTGCTCCAACGACTGTTGGTCGCCGTCACCCCAGCGACCCCTGTAGAGCAGGGCTTCGCCCGTCGGTTTGAGCAGGGGCACCAGATACTCGGCCACCACAGGTGCTGCTGCCACGGCCCGGGCCATGGCCAGATCAAAGTGTCCGCGGCAGTTTTTGTCGCGACCTGTCAGTTCCACTCGCTCGGTGCGCACCTGCACCCGGTTGTTGAGTCCGATGGCCTCGGCCATGGCCAGAACAGCCGCGGTTTTGCGTCCCACCGAGTCCACCAGGGTGAGTTGGGCGCCTGGCAGAGCAATCGCCACGGCAAGGCCTGGGAATCCGCCCCCGGTGCCCACATCAATGCATTGCCGTTGAGCTTCCCCGTTTTGGAGCTCCTGTTGGAGGGGCCAAAGACTGTCGAGGATCTGGGACACCCAGAAGTCGTCACCTTCAAGCAGGCGCGTGAGATTCACCCGGGTGTTCCAGCGCAGCAATTCCTGCTGCAGCGCTTCAAATTGCTCCAGCTGCTCCGCAGAGGGAGTCCACCCCAGGGCCTGCCAGAGGTCCGAACCGGGAATGCTGTAAGGGGTGGGAGTCGGCATTGGAGCCGGCGTGTCATCTCTTCCTAGGATGACGCTTGGCCCTGCAACGTCTTGCGCAGGCCACACTTTGGCGTGTGAGCACTTCACCAAGTCATTACGAAAGGCTTGGCGTGGGACCCGACGCTGATGAGCTCACCTTGCGTCAGGCTTTTCGCCGCCGCAGCAAAGCCTTGCATCCAGACACCACAACCTTGCCTGCGGCCGAGGCAGCTCGCCAATTCCAGCAGCTGCGCGAGGCCTATGACCTGTTGCAGGATTCCAGTCAGCGCGCGGCCTATGACGTTGTCCTAGCCCAGAGCCTGCAGAAGGCCTCAGTCCTTGAACCCTCTGCTGTTGGGAGGCCGGAGGCATCCCAGCTGTCCGATGGCTGGGGACGTGTGGGAGAGCGTCGGCCGCTGTCGGGCGGTGAATGGTGGGCCTTGCTTCTTCTGGTGACGGCTCTGGCTTTTTGTCTTCTGCTGGGCCTGGGAGGGGCTTGGGCCAGGGGGTTGGACCTTCAGGTTCAGCCCAGCTGGATGGTGGCGGAGCAGACTTCGCTTCAGCCGCTGATCAGCGCCCGCAGCAATGACACCTCTGCCGCCCGCCCAGACGCCCCTTAACCAGCATTCCCTTCGATCACTAGAGGCCTGGCTCGATGGACTTGGGGCCGTTCGCCGCGAGCAGGATCCCTGCCTCTGGGACTGGCAACAACCCTGCTGGTCAGCGCAGATTCGAATGGACCAGGAGGATCTTCTTGTGATCTGGGAACAGAAGGGAAATGCCCGCCAGCGCACCTTCCCTTACGGCCTCTCCCGCCTGGATGTGGAGGCCGCGATGCGTGCAGGTCCTTGACTCCTTGCCATCATGAGGATGGAGTTGAGGCCGATCCGGTGGCCACAGCACGACCTTTCTCAGGATTGTCGAAGCGCTTCTGCGCTCCTGCCAGTCGAAGCCCATATCACCATCTCGCTCATGGCACCTCCCTGACCCACGGCATGGAGATGTTTGCCGAAGGCGGTTGGTCATCGATCCGGATCCGTCTTGAAGCACGAGGTTGGTCTCCGACCCAGGTAGAGCTGATCCACGATCAGTTGCGTCAGGGTTGGCCCCTGGCCATGGCAGCCCGTCAGGTGGCTCTGTCGACAGGGTTATGCCCGCTCCGTTCCCGACCCTTGGGATGACTCAGCGGCAGCGATTGCTTCGTTGCTCTTGATGGCTCGACAAGCTCCCGCAGTTCAACCAGCGCAGCAGGTCTAACTCCACATTGGTGAACAGCACCAGAATTCCGCTGCAGAGCAACGCCACAACCAAGGTGACCCGTGTCTGTCGATGGTTCATCGCCAGTTGGTTGGGCGGGTGTGCATGGACTCGAACTTAGAACCCAAATTTTGACCGCGCCATTGTGCTTCGAGTGTCTCGGCGTTCAGAGGAGCTAACGGTGGGATCTCCGCGAGTACCGGTACGCCCCCTAATTGCTCGAGGGTTCGGGGATTGTCGGGATGGGGAGGGCCGTTAAGGATCAAACCGAGCACCGTCAGGCTGCGGCGGCGCAGGGCCTCGAGACTGAGCAACGTGTGATTCAACGTGCCGAGGCCGCTGCGCGCCACCAGAACGATGGGGAGCCCCCAGCGTTCTAACTGGTCGATTTGGAGCCAGTCACGGCTCAGCGGCACCAACAGCCCTCCGGCTGTCTCGACCACGAGGGGGCCTTTCACCTCCGGAAGCATGAGGTGCTGCGGATCGATGCTCTGGTGTTCCTGCTCCGCGGCCCAATGGGGTGAAACAGGGGCCTGAAATCCATAGGCCTCTGGAATCCAGCGCTCTTTGGGCAGCTGCAGGTGCTGGATGATCCAGTCACGATCACCTCCCTCCTGCAGACCGCTCTGTACCGGTTTCCAATAGCTCGCGCCAAGGCCCTGCACCAGCAGGGCGCTGATCACGGTTTTGCCCACGTCAGTATCGGTGCCGCAGACCACCAGCTGGAGTGCGGGGGTGGGAGATGTCTTTCGGGTCATGGCTTTGGCTCCTGCATCGCAGCAGTGCTGGTTGGATCATCCAGCCAGTCCCCGACACGCAGCAGCAGATCCGGCTGGAGCAGGGCATGTCCTGTGTCCTTGAGTGTCCATACGGTGGCTGCACGCTGCTGGTGGGTGTGTAGATCCTCCAGGAGTTGCGCTTGGGCTTCGGGTGCCACGATTCCGTCGCTGCCGGCTTGAACCACCAAGACCTTCGCCTGGTTGGGAAGCCCGTCGGGCAAGCCTTTGGTGGCAATCAACAGAGCGAGGTCCTTCTGGAGGCGTTCGCGTCCTGCACTGGATAGTCCTTCACTGATGGGGCTCGGTGGCAGACCACGGGAGTTGGCGGGGGCGGTGGAACGCCTGAGGAAGGTGTGAAGCATCATGACCTCGCTCTCGGTGCCGATGCAGCGCTGCATGCCCATGAGGCCCGTCTTCAGAGCCCGTCCTGCTCGGCCAGGGGGAACGAACCGACTGAAGCTGGCGAGCAGCACCACATCCGTGGCTTGGGCCAGAACCGCTTCCCTCAGCAGGTGGGGCCCCAAGGAGTGCCCGATCAGGACGCGCCGCTGGACCTGGATTGGGTCGGCATCGCATCGCCATTCGGGTTGTTGAGTGGGGAAGTGGCCATAGCCCCGCTCTCCGCTTTGCCACTGCCATCCCATCGCGATGAAGTGGCGCTCCCAAGGGGCCCAGATGCGGTGATCTCCGCTCCATCCATGCATGGCGATGACCTGCTTCATTGCGGGTTCATCCCGAGAGTTCCGGCCGAATTCAGCCCCTGCACCAGCAAGTTCAAAACGTCATCACCCTGGTGACGATGCAGCACAAGCCGAAGCCGGGAAGAGCTCTCGGCCACTGTGGGCGGCCGAATCGCGATGCAGAGAAGACCTACCTCCTCGAGGTGCTGTTGAAGATCCAATGTGGCCTGGTCTTCGCCCACGATCAGGGGAAGAATTGGCCCGTGGCCGCCAGGCCTGGACCAACCGGCTGCGGCGATTTGATCGCGCCAGTGTTCGGCCTGGGTCACCAGTTCGGAGCCCCAATTGGGTTGCTGTTTCAAGAGCTCAAGGGCCATCA
Source organism: Synechococcus sp. (assembly GCA_035286005.1). GTDB lineage: Bacteria > Cyanobacteriota > Cyanobacteriia > PCC-6307 > Cyanobiaceae > Synechococcus_C. The sequence continues at coordinate 7,578 of JAYKIX010000183.1, forward strand.
GTGCGGCAGCGGCCAGGGGAGGAGCTAGGGCCGTGGTGTACCGAAAGGCCCCGCTGCTTTGCAGGAGCACGTCTCCCTGCTTGGCATCCGTGGCCAGGAAGGCGCCGCCGCTGCCAAAAGCCTTGCCGAACGTGCCGCTCACCATGGTGACGCCGCTTCTGGCCTCCGCAGGCAAGGTCGCCGTCAGTCCACGCCCCCCTTCGCCGAGCACGCCAAGGGCGTGGGCCTCATCCACCAGCAGCCGGGCTCCATAACGCTGGCAGATGGCTACGAGTCCCTGGAGATCGGGGCTCGTTCCCTCCATGCTGAACAGGCTTTCGGTCAACACCAGCACCGGTTGTGCCTTCTGGGTCTCCCGCGCATGTTCCAGCCGTCGGCGGAGATCATCGAGGTCGTTGTGGGCAAAGCGACGCAGGCGTGCTCCGCTGGCTTGGACACCCACCAAGAGAGAGTGGTGGATCAGGCGATCCGCCAAAACCAAGGTGTGGCGATTGGCAAGGGCTGAGACGGCCGCAAGGTTGGCCTGAAATCCACTTGGAAACAGCAGCACCTTGTCCCATCCAAGCCATGCTCCGAGATCGGTTTCCAGCTGCTGGTGAATGGGCCGACTCCCACTCACCAAGCGGGAGCCTCCAGCACCTACCCCCTGCTCGCTCATGGCCCGTGATGCGGCCTCACGCAGCAGCGGATGGCGGGCCAAGCTCAGGTAGTCGTTGCTGGCCAGGTCATGGAGCGCTGGGCCCTTGCCGTTGCCGTCGACGGCGCACAGGCGATCGGCCTGGGTACCTACTCCTGTGGTTGGGATCCAGGTGCGGAGTTGTCGTCGACGGGCGGGCGGAAGGCTGGCCATGGCCTCACTCTGGAGCACGCCAGATGGTCAGTGGGCTTTAGCTCCCTAGGATCCAGGCCATGGCCGAGCACGATGCACCCACCGCGCAGTCTGTAACCGATGGTGTGATCGACCTCGAGCAGCTGTTTCCCTTCCCTCTGGACGACTTCCAACTGGAAGCGATCGATGCCCTCAATCAGGGCCATTCGGTCGTGGTCAGTGCGCCGACAGGTTCGGGAAAAACCCTGATCGGTGAGTACGCCATTCATCGCGCCATTGCCCATGGCCAGAAGGTTTTTTACACAACACCGCTGAAGGCTCTGTCTAACCAAAAGCTGCGCGACTTTCGCGAGCAGTTCGGGGTTGACAACGTCGGTCTGATGACCGGTGACCTAAGTGTGAACCGTGACGCCCGGGTGGTGGTGATGACCACCGAGATCTTCCGGAACATGCTCTATGCGGAGGTGGATCAGGGTAATGACCCCCTCGCTGATGTGGAGGCCGTGGTACTCGACGAGTGCCACTACATGAATGACTCTCAGCGCGGCACGGTCTGGGAAGAGTCGATCATTCACTGTCCCCCTTCGGTGCAGTTGGTGGCGC
>JAYKIX010000184.1:0-8233 GCA_035286005.1 Synechococcus sp.
TTCGAGGACAGCCATGACAGCAACGGCGTTGAACGGTCAGCTCCCCCAGTTCATCGGCAGCACCGGTGGACTTCTGAACGCCGCGGAGACGGAAGAGAAGTACGCCATCACCTGGACCAGCTCCTCCGCCCAGGCCTTTGAGCTGCCCACCGGTGGCGCAGCGATGATGAACCAAGGCGAAAACATCATGTATTTCGCCCGAAAGGAGCAGTGCCTTGCTCTTGGCACCCAGTTGCGCACCAAGTTCAAACCTCGGATCGAGGATTACAAGATCTACCGGATCTTCCCCGGTGGCGACACCGAGTTCCTCCACCCCAGCGATGGAGTGTTCCCCGAAAAGGTGAACGAGGGTCGCAAAATGGTGGGCCACAATGCCCGTCGGATCGGCAACAACCCCAATCCCGCCACCATCAAGTTCAGCGGACGCAATACGTTCGACGCCTGATCCCGTCGAAATTCGGCGGTCGGCTGCAACAATCCCTTCATGCTCAGCCCCGACCGCGCCGCGTTCCTTGAGGCCGCTGCCGCTGGTGCCACGTTCATCCCTGTGGCACGCAGCTGGCCAGCAGACCTGGAAACACCTCTCACCACATGGCTCAAGGTGGGAGAAGGCCGTCCTCCAGGTGTTTTGCTTGAATCCGTCGAGGGCGGAGAAACCCTCGGCCGCTACAGCGTGGTGGCATGCGATCCCCTCTGGACCCTGACAGTCCGGAATGATCAGATCGAGCGCGTTTGGCGGGATGGGCGTCGCGACCAATTCAAAGGCAATCCCTTTGACGTTCTACGCACGCTGTTGGCCCCTTATCAGCCTGGCGCCTTGCCTGGTTTGCCATCCATTGGCCAACTGTTCGGGGTCTGGAGCTATGAGCTGATCCGCTGGATCGAACCCTCTGTTCCCACCCATCCGGTGGAGGAGAACGCACCTCCCGATGGGATCTGGATGCTGATGGACAGCATCTTGATTTTCGATCAAGTGAAACGGCTGATCACAGCAGTGTCTTACGGGGACCTGAGCAGCAAGAGCTCACCCAGCCCCCAAGCCGCCTGGGATGACGCGATGACCCGAATCGCAGCCCTAGAAGCACGGATGGCCGCTCCCCTGCCAGCCATTCGCCCTTTGCGCTGGCAACCGACAGGCGAAAACACACCCCTCACCGCCAGTAACCGCAGCCCCGAAGACTTCAAAGCAGCCGTGGAACGCGGGCGCGATCACATCGCTGCAGGGGATGTATTCCAGCTAGTGCTGAGCCAACGTCTCGAAACAAGGGTCCCCCAAAAACCTCTGGAGCTATATCGCAGTCTGCGAATGGTCAATCCATCCCCTTACATGGCCTTCTTCGATTTTGGGGACTGGCAGCTGATCGGCTCGAGCCCTGAGGTGATGGTGAAAGCCGACCCAGTTCCAGGAGGTGTGAAAGCCAGCCTCCGCCCTATCGCAGGCACCCGTCCGCGTGGTCATTCGGAACTGGAAGACCGCAACCTCGAAGCCGAGCTCCTCGCCGATCCAAAGGAGCGGGCCGAGCACGTGATGCTGGTGGATCTCGGACGCAACGACCTCGGCCGTGTGTGCCAGCCCGGTTCTGTGGAAGTGAAAGACCTGATGGTGATCGAGCGCTATTCCCACGTTATGCACATCGTTAGTCAGGTGGAAGGGCGTCTGAGTGCGGGCCATGACGTTTGGGATCTTCTGATGGCCTCCTTCCCTGCCGGCACAGTCAGTGGCGCTCCCAAAATCCGCGCCATGCAGCTCATCAACGAGCTGGAGCCTGATGCCCGTGGTCCCTATTCCGGGGTGTACGGATCCGTGGATCTGGCTGGAGCCCTGAACACGGCGATCACCATCCGCACCATGGTGGTGCGTCCTCATCCACAAGGGGGATGGCGCATTCAAGTCCAGGCTGGCGCAGGCGTGGTGGCCGACTCCAAACCGGAGGCTGAATACCAAGAAACGCTCAACAAGGCGAAGGGAATGCTCACCGCTTTGGCCTGCCTCGAGGACCCGGCGGCATGACGTCACCCCTTCTGCTCAAGGGCTTTGAAATTGAATTATTCACCGGCCGGCCCAACGGAACCAACGTCGGAGTTGCGACAGAAGCAGCGCGGGCACTCGAGGGCTTTGTCACCGAACCCGACCATCGCAACATCGAATACATCACGGCACCAGAGGCTCATTACGAGCTCCTCACCGAAGCCCTGCTGGAACCTCGCCGGCGGCTTCGCCAATGGCTAGCACCACAAGCGCTGACTCTTCTTCCTGGAAGCACCCTCAGCCTGGGGGATCCAGAACGATTTGAGAGGTCCGACCCGAACAACCCCTATCACGCCCTGATCGAAACCACTTACGGCACGCGGGTGGTTACCGCAAGCATCCACATCAATCTGGGCATCTCAGGATCATCAGAGCTGTTCAGCGCCCTGCGCTTGATTCGCTGTGAGGCCTCGCTGCTCCTGGCCTTGAGTGCCAGCTCCCCCTTCCTCGGAGGAGAGGTCACCGGGGCCCACTCCCAACGCTGGTTGCAGTTCCCGCTAACCCCAACCTCTGTGCCGCTGTTCCAAGACCACGCGCACTACACCCGCTGGATCGACGAGCAGATGCAAGCCGGAGCAATGCATAACGTTCGCCATCTCTGGACCTCCGTGCGACCGAACGGACCCGACAGGCCCCATGACCTGAACAGACTGGAGTTACGCATCTGTGATCTAATCACCGATCCCGCTCTTTTGCTGGCGGTCACGACCTTGCTCGAACTTCGGGTGCTGATGGTGATGGAATCTCCCGAAAAGCTAGACCCCTTCCACGCCAGTCAGCTGACACCCGACCAACTCCAAACCCTGTGCGACGCCAACGATGCCTCAGCAGCAAAGGCCAGCCTTGATGCACCGTTACAGCACTGGAGCGATGGTCATCCGCTGAGCTGTCGCCAGTGGATCGCCGAACTCTGCACAGCCGTGCATCCCCTGGCCACCGAATTGGGGCTGCAGAACCAATTGCTGCCGATCCACTCCGTTTTGGAGCAAGGTAATCAGGCGATGCGCTGGCTGGCAGCCATCGAAAATGGTGCCTCCATCACCGAGGTGATCCAGGAGGGGATTGCAGCCATGGTCTCTCAAGAAGCTGACGCAACCGAGCAAACGGGCGTTTTGGGATGATCATGGCGTCAGCTGAATCGCAACCCTTCTCGATGCTCTCGACCCACGCCCAGACTCCTGAGAGTGACCGGTCGAGGATCGCTGAATCTTTCGAAGCAGGCGGACAGCTTCTGAAACAACGTCTGGCCCTGATCGAAGACCTCTGGGAAACGGTGCTTCGCAGTGAATGTCCGCCAGCCCAGGCCGAACGATTGCTGCGAATGAAGCAGCTCAGTGACCCGGTGGCCAGCGATGGGGCTCCGGTGAGCAGCGATGCTGTGGCCCAACTGATCCGGGAAATGGATCTGGTTGAAGCGATTGCAGCGGCGCGTGCCTTCTCGCTCTACTTCCAGCTGGTCAACATCCTCGAGCAGCGCATCGAGGAAGACAGCTACTTGGCCAGCATGAGCCGGTCTCAGGATCATGTGGACGCGATCGACCCCTTTGCTCCGCCCCTCGCCAGCCAAACCGAACCGGCGACCTTCCGGGAATTGTTTGAACGGCTTCGACATCTGAATGTTCCGCCAGCCCAGCTGGAATCGCTACTCCAGGATCTCGACATCCGCCTGGTGTTCACAGCGCACCCCACGGAGATCGTGCGCCACACCGTGCGACACAAACAACGTCGCGTAGCCACCCTGCTGCAACAGTTGCAGGCACCTGGCGTCATCAACGGAGGCGAGCACGACAACCTGCGCCATCAGCTGGAGGAAGAGATCCGTCTCTGGTGGCGCACCGATGAACTGCATCAGTTCAAGCCCACTGTTCTGGATGAGGTCGACTACGCCCTCCACTACTTCCAGCAGGTGCTCTTTGATGCGATGCCGCAGTTGCGACGTCGCATCAGCAGTGCACTGGCCAGCAGCTACCCAGACGTCCGGCTCCCTCCCGCAGCGTTCTGTACGTTCGGATCCTGGGTGGGATCTGACCGCGACGGGAACCCATCGGTCACCCCGGAGATCACATGGCGAACCGCCTGCTACCAGCGCCAGCTGATGCTGGAGCGGTATATCGCCGCGGTGCAAGCACTCCGTGACCAGCTCAGCATCTCCATGCAATGGAGCCAGGTCAGCGCCCCCCTGCTCGAATCACTGGAAATGGAACGCCTCCGCTTCCCGGAGGTATATGAGGAACGAGCGGCGCGCTATCGCCTTGAGCCGTACCGCCTCAAGCTCAGCTACATGCTGGAGCGCCTGCAACTCACGCAGGTTCGCAACCAGAAGCTCGCTGAGGCTGGCTGGCAAACCCCACCGGAAGGCCTCGTTGATAACACCGGTGCAGCAGGAGCGGAGGCGCTGCATTACGGATCCGTCTCCGAATTCCGCAGCGACCTCGAGCTGATCCGCAACAGCTTGGTGAGCACCGAGCTGACCTGCGAACCGCTCGACACCCTCCTCACCCAGGTGCATATCTTTGGCTTCTCCCTAGCCAGCCTGGACATCCGCCAGGAAAGCACCCGTCACAGTGATGCCCTTGACGAACTCACCCGCTACTTGCGGTTACCCAGGGCCTACGAGGCCATGGACGAAGGGGAGCGGTTGACCTGGCTGCTTGAAGAACTCCAAACCCGTCGCCCTCTGATCCCCCCTGCTGTGGAGTGGTCGGCAAGCACCGCTGAGACAATTGCTGTCTTCCGCATGCTCCACCGCCTGCAGGAGGAGTTCGGCAGTCGCATCTGCCGCACCTATGTGATCTCAATGAGCAACTCCGCATCGGATTTGCTTGAGGTGCTGCTCCTGGCCAAGGAAGCCGGACTGGTGGATCCGGCCGCCGAGCATGCCGACCTGTTGGTGGTGCCCTTGTTTGAAACAGTCGAGGACCTCCAGCGAGCTCCGGCTGTGATGGAGCAGCTGTTCGAAAACCCTCTCTACCGCCAACTGCTTCCACGTGTTGGTGAACACGTGCAACCGCTCCAGGAGTTGATGCTTGGCTACTCCGACAGCAACAAAGATTCCGGTTTCCTCTCCAGCAACTGGGAAATTCACCAAGCGCAGATTGCTTTGCAGGATTTAGCCAGCCGCCACGGCGTGGCCCTGCGCCTCTTCCATGGCCGCGGAGGCTCCGTCGGCCGAGGCGGCGGCCCTGCTTATCAGGCAATCCTTGCCCAACCCAGCGGCACGCTGCAGGGGCGCATCAAGATCACCGAACAGGGAGAGGTTCTGGCTTCGAAATTCAGCCTCCCTGAACTGGCGCTCTATAACCTCGAGACCGTGAGCACCGCCGTGGTGCAGAACAGCCTGGTCACCAATCAGCTGGATGCGACTCCCAGCTGGAATGAACTGATGGCAAGGATTGCCGCCCGATCAAGGACCCATTACCGGGCACTGGTCCATGACAACCCTGATCTGGTGGCCTTCTTTCAGCAGGTCACGCCGATTGAAGAGATCAGCAAGCTGCAGATTTCCAGCCGCCCGGCGCGCCGCAAATCGGGTGCGAGAGATCTCTCCAGTCTGCGGGCCATTCCCTGGGTCTTCGGATGGACCCAAAGCCGCTTTCTGTTACCCAGCTGGTTTGGCGTAGGCACTGCCCTGGCAGAGGAAGTGGCCTCCGATCCCGAACAGCTCGATGTACTCCGGCGCCTGCATCAGCGCTGGCCCTTCTTCCGCATGCTCATCTCCAAGGTGGAGATGACCCTCTCCAAAGTCGACCTTGAGCTGGCGCACCATTACGTGACCAGCCTGGGCAGCAGCGACCATCGCGAGGCCTTCGATCGGATCTACACCACCATCGCTAAGGAACATGCCCTGACCCATCAGTTGGTGCTCGACATCACTGGCCAGGAGCGCCTACTGGACGGCGATCCCGGTTTGCAACTCTCCGTCGATCTCCGTAACCGCACCATTGTTCCGCTCGGATTTCTCCAGGTCGCGCTGCTCCGTCGCTTACGCGACCAGAACCGCCAACCCCCCATGCGAGAAGCGACCTCCGGAGAGGCTGATGGCCGCACCTACAGCCGCAGCGAACTCCTGCGTGGCGCTCTGCTCACCATCAACGGCATTGCTGCCGGCATGCGGAACACTGGCTGAGTGTCCTTCCTCCCGTTTCGGCAACAGCCTCCGGCCCCCTCCCTTCCCGGGGGCTTTGAGCTGCGCAGTGACTTCGTCCCTTCACCGGAAGCGATTAATCACTTGCTCGCCTCCTGCTCTGAGGCGACTCCACCACTCGAGCGGTGGCCAGAAGCCCTCGAACGCAGTTTTTCCCATTTGTGCATTGTTGAACGCGCCACTGGCGAGCTGGTGGGATTCGTGCGGGTCACGAGCGATCAGGCCCTCAACGCCAATCTCTGGAATCTGGCCGCCAAGCCAGGTCACGATCAAGCCGCCCTTCTTGCCGTTCTGGTGCACCGGGCCCTGAATGCTCTGCGCAAAGACCTCCCCGGTTGCAGCATCTCGATCGCTGCCCCACAGACAGCCCTGGAAGCCCTGAAAAGTCAGGGCTTTGTCTTGGACCCCGGTGGCATTCGAGCCATGGGATTGAGGCTCCGTTAACCGGTGGAGCCTGATCACGAGCATGGCAGGACTCGAACCTGCGACCCTCAGAACCGGAATCTGATGCTCTATCCAACTGAGCTACATGCCCACACCGGCTAACGCCGCTGCATGGAGTCGATCCGCAGACCGCTCCGGTGCAGGTACCTTAGCCACACGCCGCACTCGGACCGATTCGGCTTCTCCAGCTGGAACTACAGGGGTTCCGCAACTTCAACCATCTGCGGCTGGAGATCGAGGCGCCCCGCCTGCTCGTGATCGGCAGCAACGGTGTTGGCAAATCCAACCTCCTGGAATCAGTGGAATTGCTGGGCAGCCTCCGCTCCCATCGCGCCAGTCAAGACCAGGACCTGATCCACTGGGATGCAACGGAAGCGCGCCTCAACGCTCGCACCGCCGATTCGGACGATCTGGAGCTGCTGCTGCGCAAACGCGGGGGACGGCAGGCCAGACGCAATGGCAAAACCCTGGAACGCCAACTCGACCTGATTGGTCCCTTGCGCTGTGTGGGATTCAGCGCGCTTGACCTACATCTGGTGCGCGGTGAACCCGCTCTCCGGCGTCAGTGGCTCGATCGGGTGGTACTGCAACTGGAACCGATCTATGCCGACCTGATCAGCCGCTACGGCCGATTGCTGCGACAACGGAGCCAGATCTGGAGGCGGGGCCGCGGGATGCCATCAGGGGAACGGGAGGCCCTCCTCGACACCTTCGACTTGCAGATGGCTCTGATCAGCACCAGGATCCATCGACGCCGACGCAGGGCCTTAGCCAGGCTCGAACCCTTGGCCAACCGTTGGCAAGACCATCTGAGCAGGGGGCGCGAACAACTCACACTGGCTTATCAGCCAGGAAGTGTGCTGGAGGGTGAGGAAGCCGAAGAACCCTGGCGCATGGCAATTGCTGAGCAACTGAGATTGCAGCGTTCTGAAGAAGAGCGCCTGGGCAACTGCCGCGTGGGTCCCCATCGCGACGAAATCAGGCTCGAGCTCAATAACAGCCCTGCGCGACGGTTTGGCTCTGCAGGACAACAACGCACTTTGGTGCTGGCGCTCAAACTGGCAGAGCTGGAGTTGGTCGGCGAGCTCTGGGGACAACCCCCTTTGCTCTTGCTCGATGACGTCCTGGCAGAACTCGATCCTGAGCGTCAAATCACCCTGCTGGAAGCCGTGGGCGACAACCACCAATGCCTTGTGAGCGCCACGCATCTCGAGGCCTTTGAAGGGGACTGGTGCCGACAGTCCCAGGTACTGGACGCAGCCTCCCTCAAACATGAAGCAAAGCTGAGCTAATGTCATTGGCTCTCTCATCTGAACCCCTGATGAAGCAGAACCTGTCTTGCCTGCATCCCAACCCGGGATGGGGCGGCGGCGAAACCACTTCAGCCCTCAGTTCCTCAGTGCCCAGTGCCACCGACATGGTGGGCAAACACTGCATTCTCGAGCTTTACGACTGCGATCACTCGAAGCTCGATGACGAAGCCTTCCTTAGGGACACCATCACCACTGCAGCCAAAAGTGCTGGTGCCACCCTGCTCAACCTGATCACCCACCGGTTCGAACCGCAGGGCGTGACGGGACTGGCTCTTCTGGCTGAATCCCACATCTCGATCCACA
>JAYKIX010000185.1:0-24712 GCA_035286005.1 Synechococcus sp.
GGCTTGGCGGCCTTGTTGTTGCAGAAGAGAAATCGCCCGCTGAAAGCCCTCTCTGGCCCCGTCGAGGTTGCCCCCCAGCAGTAACGCAATTGCCCTGTTCTGATGGGATTCAGGATGGTTTGGATGGCGCTTGAGAGCTTCGTTGTAGGCCTCGATGGCTGCGGCGAGGTCGCCCTGGCGCCGTTGCATCAGCCCGAGGTTGTACCACCCCAAGGCCACTTCCGGTGCCTGTTGCGTGGCGACGGTGGTGAGGCTGATGGCTTCATCAAGTTGCTCGGTTTCCATCAGCAGTGCCGCCAGATTGAGACGTGCCCCAAGGCTGAGCCGCGTTTCAATCGGAAGCTTCATGGCCTGTCGATAGGTCGCGATCGCTTGCTCACGATCCAGATCTCGCTGGGCCATCGCCAGATGCAACAGCAGCTCATAGCGTTCGGCATGGCGTTCGCCCGTTTCCTCAAGTGAGTTGAGCCCCTCCCTCAGCAGGGCGATACCGCGTTCAGGTTTTCCGCAGGCGACTTCAAGGGCGCCGAGCTTGGCGCAGGCGTAGGCATTACCGGGTTCATCCGCTAACCATTGCTCCATAGCCTCTCTGAGTCGCTGTTGCTTGTCGCTGCCGGCAAGAAGTTCGGGGCGATAGCCGTCATGCATCAGGGCTGGAGTGCCGCAATCGATGATGCGCCATGTGGGTTCATCCTTGAGCAGCGCTTCCACGCTGTCGTCGATCATCGAGTGATACGGACGGCTCCAACGGATCCGGGGATGGCGGCGGAACAGTCGACTGACACTTGAGTAGGGCGCCATGGTCGCCCCCCGCTCGTAGCGCAGCAGGTTGATCACCAGTACATCCGGCTGGCTCATCAACGCGTTCAAGGCCGGGATGGCGCCAGGAAGTAATTGTTCATCGGCATCGAGCACCAGCACCCAGTCGCCGCTGACGAACTCCAGAGCGGCATTGCGGGCGGGAGCGAAATCCCCCGGCCAGGGTTGAACCTCTACCCGGGCACCGGCCGCTTTGGCGATCCGCACGGTGTCATCAGTCGAGCCGGTGTCGACCACCACCATCTCGCCGGCAAATCCCTGAACGGAGGCAAGACAGGCCTCGATGCGCTCAGCCTCATCACGCACGATCATGTTGAGGCTGAGCATGAACAAAGCGTCGCTGGGGCCGAGGCTACGGCTCTTGCTTGGCGCGTGCAGCTTCGTCGGCATGGTCAGTCGGTGAAGCCCCCACCAAGGCCCGTGGGCGCATTGCGCGGCAGCGCCTCCTTGATGAGTGCCGTCAGCACGGTCTGCTGGGCTTCCGGCATCTGTCCAGGGCTGTAGACAGCCGGGATGTCCGGATGCAGTTGCTTGCGCAGCTTGTCCCAGGCGTAGGGGCTCCCGTAAACCACTAAGCCCGCGAGTCGTCCTTCCGCTTGCAGTTGAGCAAGGGCTTCAGCCCAGGGTTCCCTCATCTCACGGCCGGCCCGAAATGGGTTGCCACGCAGGAACAGTTGCAGGAGCACCGGTCCATCCCCCAGGCCTTTGAGGTTCAGGGGCGCATCCGGACGGGTCGGCTCCCAGATCGATACCCCCAAGGGGTGATGGATCAGGGGGCGAAATCCCGCCTGCTCCGGTAGTTGCAGGGCTGCCGCTGAGGCTGGGAGCTGCGGGCAGGGCAGCACTCCATCCACGCGGATCAGATTGATCCCCTGGCCAGCCGTCAATGGTTCCAGAGGAGGGCCTTGCCGCTCCAGGCTGAGGGTCACCAAGGCTTCACGCAGTGCGCGTTCGCGGCTGTCTTCCAGCTCAAGGGCTTCGGCCTCAGGGTTGGGTTGGCTGGATGCAACCCGCTCCAGCGCCCTTTGGCGTCGCGCAAGGCTGGCGTCGAGGCGTCCCCAGGGGATCTGCCCTGCCCGCAGGCCCTCGCAGATGGCGGCTATGGCGGCGTCGGCGTCTTCCGGCATCAGGATCAGATCAGCCCCTGCTTCAAAGGCCAGACGAGCCGCATCACCTGCACTGTGGTGTTCGCGGATGGCGTCCATCACTAGGGCATCGGTGACCACCAGCCCTTCAAAGCCGAGCCGACCGCGCAGCAGATCGCTAAGCACCGCCTTGGAGAGGGTGGCAGGTCGTTCAGGGTCGAGCGCCGGAATCTGGAGATGGGCGGTCATCACGCTGTCGATGCCGGCGGCGATGCTGGCTCGAAAGGGCACCAGCTCCAGCTGCTCCAGCCGTTCAAGGTCATGGGGCAGCACAGGGAGCTGCAGATGGGAATCCACAGCGGTGTCGCCATGGCCAGGGAAGTGTTTGGCACATCCCAGCACCCCTTCTTGGCGCAGGCCCCTTTGAAAAGCGAGGGTGAGCTGGGTCACGGTGTGGGGGTCATCGCCCCAGGCCCGCACATTGATCACCGGGTTGGCGGGATTGTTGTTGACATCCACAATCGGTGCCAGGACCCAGTTCAGGCCACAGAGGAGCGCCTGACGTCCTGTGCAGGCTCCGTACTCTTGGGCCAGCTTCTCTGCCTGGATGGGGTTTCGCTCGTGCAGGCGGGCGAGGGCCATGGGCGGCACCAGCCAAGTGGCGCCTTCAAAGCGCTGGCCAACGCCTTCCTCCACATCGGCGCAGAGCAGGAGGGGGCTTTGAGCCCAGCTTCTCAGCTGCCGGCAGCGCTGTTGTAGCTCGACGCTGCTGCCGCCCAGCAAAATCACGCCGCCGACGCCGCTGGACAACAAACGCTTGAGTTCGGTGTTGGGCAGCTCCCACCGGGGGTAACGCCGCTGGCGGTCCGTGGCATGACCGCTGGCACGCACCACCACCAGGCTGGCCACACGCCGGCGCAGGGCTTCCTGGCTGAGTGCCGCGCTGCTGAGATCAGTCTCAGGCGTTGTGGTCACGCGTCCTCAATGTCGCTGCCGGGGGGGATCTCGCCACGCTCCTGCCGTTCCTCGCCCAAACGGTTGAGCAGGTTCAGCACTGAAGTGCCTTTCTCGATGCCGCGATCCAGGTGGAACACCACGTCCGGCGCCCTGCGCATCTGCAGGCGGCGTCCCAACTCCCCGCGCAGATAGCCACTGGCGGCCTGTAACCCCTCAAGCACCTGCTGGCGTTGTTGCTCTTCGCCGTAAATGCTCACAAAAATCTTGCAGTGCTGGAGATCGCCGCTCACCTCCACTTCGGTGATGCTCACCATCCCTTGATGCACCCGCTCATCACGGATGCCATTGATCAGCAGTTCACTGGTTTCGCGTCTGATCAGGGCCGCGACCCGCTCAACACGCCGTCCCGGTGCCATGGCGACTCAAGCCAGAGGTGATGGAGTCACCATGGCACGGAGCACCAGGCCCATGCTGATCATTCCGCTGATCAGGGCACCGGTGAGTGCAACGGCGGTGACGGGGTTGCTCCTGCGCCTGGCCAGCGGTTCGGCCACGGAATTCAGCACCCCGAGGCTGAAGGCAATCAGGTAGCGCGGATAGCGCGTCACGTTGACGAAAAACTCGCGCATGCAGCTGGCGAAGGTTGGAATCTGATGGCTACTCTGCCGGTCGCAAGGCAGTGCTGGCCATGTTGGAGCTCCATCAGTTCCGTCACTCCGCCTTTTGCCTGAAGGTGCGGATGATTCTTCAGGCCAAATCTCTGAGCTTTCGGGTGGTGGATGTCACCCCTGGGATTGGGCAAATTGATGTGTTCCGCCTGTCGGGTCAGCGTCAGGTGCCGGTGTTGGTGGATGGCGACGCTGTGGTGGTCGACTCCTCCGCCATCGCCAAGCATTTGGAAAGCTTGGAGCCGGAGCCTCCCTTGATTCCCGTAGATCCGCGCCATCGGGCCCAGGCCCATTTGATCGAGGACTGGGCCGACACGACCCTCGCTGCCGCTGCTCGCTTGGCGTTCGCGCAGGCAGCGGTTGCAGACCCTGTGCTTCGTGATGCACTGCTACCCGATTCCCTGCCATCTCCGCTCCGTCAGGCCGCGGCGGCCTTGCCTGGCGGTTGGCTGCAGGGGCTGGGCGACCTTGTCGATCAGGGTGGGCGTGCCGAGATGCTGGCGAGCCTGATCGAACTCTCTGAGGCTGTGGCGGTCAGTCCCTGGCTGGTGGGAGACGCCATGAGCGTTGCCGATCTCGCGGTGGCGGCGCAGTTGTCGTTGTTGCGCTTCCCGGAGTCCTCCGGGGCTTCGTTGGCAGGTCGTGGTGTCCCTGGCCTTAGTGACCATCCCCGGCTTCAGGCTCTGTTCCTCTGGAGAGACCAGCTGGAAGCGCAGTTGATGCAGTCGGATCCGGCAGCGGTGTGAGGGTGAGGGCGTAGTGGTTCGACCGCAAAGGCTTGGCGGTGACCTGATCGCCGGGGCCTGCGTAGCGCACTTGCCACTGCTCGGCGCAAATGGTTGGCGTGTCGCTTGAGCAGGGCGCGTAGCGACTGAGGGTTTCGATCCGGCTGATGCGTGGAGCTCCAGGACCATGCAGGATCTGCAGCACCAATTCATCGCTGAGAAAGGGGGTTTGATCGTTGCGGCTTTCCCTGCGACCGATCACCGTTGTTTCCAATTGGCGGTCTTGCGAGAGACGGGCAAGTTGGCGATTCACTTGCCCGGGAGCCTGTTCCACGCTCAGCAGTTGCTCCCCCAGAACCGCTGCGCCGATGGAGCGGGCATTGAAGCTCCGATCGCCGACAACGGCCCCCTGGCTGCTGCTGGTGGGGCCGAAGCGGGCGAGATGGTTCAGGGTGCTTTGGTCGTCGAGGTCGGTGCTTTCGACGCTCCAGCTGCCTTCGAACCAGGCGGGATAAACCAAATCCTGCTGTTCTCGGGGCCGCGGCAGTGGCGCAGGCAGTTGCCAGTTGGGCCATGCATTGAGCCGCTGGTTGAGCCAGCTGTCCATCCCCCGGGCTTCAGCGGCCGGACCCCACAGCAGAGCGGGTAGCCCCAGCAGGCCGATGATCAGGGTTAACAGTCGTTGCACCATGTCTGACCCTCTGATCCGTTCCTGTGATCACTACGTGGTGCTGGAACCTGGTCAGCCGGAACAGTTGCTCAGCGCCGCCGACACCCTGGCATGGCTTGAACGGCATTTGGGGGCACTTGAAACCCTGCCGCACGATCTGTTGGGGCTGGGGTCTTTGGCCGCTGCGGCGCAACGATTGCTGGAAACGGCCTGCGACCTGGAACTGCAGCCTGGCCTCAACCTCCAGTGGTTTGCGGTGCGCCTGGAGCCTCCGACGCAGGCCTGAGGATCGAAGGAATCGCTTCCAACACCATCGCGGCCACTTCGGCAGGGGTTTGGTCGTGCACCTTCAGATGAAGATCCGCTTCCCCATAGAGCGGTGACCGTTCCAGGAGGAGTGCCTGGAGCGCTGCCCCAGGGTCGTCGGTTTGCAGCAACGGCCTCTCGGTGGTGTCGTGCTCCAGTCGCGCCAGGATCCGGTCCTGGCCTGGGTCGAGCCAGATCACGACGCCCTGGTGCAGCACGCCCCAGTTCTGAGGCTTTGTGACAACACCACCACCGGTGGCCACCACGAGGGAATGGCGCTGGCCGATCGCCTGAAGCACCTGGGCCTCAAGGGTTCGAAAGCCCTCCTCTCCTTCCTCTGAAAAAATCGTGGGGATGGAGCAACCGGCCACTTGCTCGATCACGGCGTCGGCATCCACAAAGCCGTAGCCCAGTTGCTCCGCCAAAGGCCGACCACTGCTGGTTTTGCCGCTGCCCATCATTCCCACCAGGTAGAGGTTTCGGCCCCCGAGCCGGTGACGGAGGGGGTGGGGACCGTTCTGGGGTTGGACGCTCATGCCGGTGCGGTCGTGGCGATGGACTCCCTAGGATGGCCCCTGGACTGAGCCCGCCATGACTGAAGCTCCCCATGGGCGCGGCCGCGGCTGTGTGATCACTCGCAGAGCCTGTTTCAGCGCCAGCCATCGTTATTGGCTGCCTGAGCTCAGTAACGATGACAATGCTGCCCGCTTCGGCCCCTGTGCTCTGGCCCCCGGTCATGGGCACAACTATGAGCTGATTGTGTCGATGGCTGGCTGCCTCGATGCGGATGGGATGGTTCTCAACCTCTCGGATGTCAAACACGCCATCCGCTCCGAGGTGACGGGGCAGCTCGACTTCCGCTTCCTTAACGAGGCCTGGCCGGAATTCGATGTCGCTCAGCCTGAGGGCTGTTTGCCCACCACCGAAGCACTGGTGCGGCTGATCTGGCAGCGTCTCTCATCGCACCTCCCACTAGTCGCTTTGCGGCTGCACGAATCCCAAGGCCTCTGGGCCGATTACCTCGGACACGGCATGGACGCTTATCTCACAATCCGCACCCACTTCGCAGCGGCCCACCGGTTGGCCCGTCCGGAGCTTTCTCAGGCAGAGAATGAGGCGATCTACGGCAAATGTGCCCGGCCCCATGGCCACGGCCACAACTACCTGGTGGATGTCACGGTGCGAGGTGAGATTGATCCCCGCACCGGCATGGTTTGCGATCTCGCTGCCCTGCAGGCCTTGGTGGACGACCTGGTGGTCGAACCCTTCGATCACACCTTCTTGAACAAGGACGTGCCCCATTTCGCCAGTTGTGTGCCGACGGCGGAGAACATTGCGCTCCACATTGCCGACAAGCTGTCAGCCCCCATTCGCGCGATTGGGGCGCAGCTGCACAAAGTGCGCCTTCAGGAAAGCCCCAACAATGCGGCGGAGGTCTACGCCGAAGTTCCCCAGCTGGAGATGCAGCCTGCTGCCCTCGAGGCAGCCATGGCGTCCTGAACGACCTGACCCTGCACCCGACTCTTCGCCTGGTCCTTGCGGTCAGCCTGGATGGCCGGTTGGCTTTTACGGGTGGTGGGCCAGCCCAGCTCGGAGGCCGCGGAGATCGTCGTGTGCTGGAAGAGGCTCTGGCCTGGGCGGATGGTTGTCTGATCGGGGCCGGCACATTGCGGGCCCATCAGTGCACCTGTTTGATTCATGATCCTGAGCTGGTCGCGCAACGTCAGGCTCAGGGACGCTCACTGCAGCCCGCAGCACTCGTGGTCTCCACTGGCAGGTCGTCGCCGTTCTCTCCCGACTGGCCTTTTTTCCGCCAGCCACTCGAACGGTGGCTGTTGCATGGCTCTCTCCCACCGTCTCACGGTGCAGCTGCCGCTGGTTTCTCCCGGCATCAGGCCTTGGATGAAAGCTGGGCCAAGACCCTCATGGGGTTGGCCTCTCAGGGCATGAAGCGTCTGGTGCTGCTGGGTGGTGCATCCTTGGCAGCATCGTGTCTACGGGACGATGTGGTGGATCAATTGCAGCTCACCCTCACCCCACGGGTGTTAGGGGGGCGCCATGGCTGGGTTCCGTTTGAGGAAGAAGGATTGCCGCTCGAGCTGGCCAGAGCAGATGCCTGGAGATTGGTGGAAGCCAAACCCTTGGGGAGCGACGAACTCCTGGTGCTCTATCAGCGACGTTGCTTGAGCAGGACGTTGGGCAGCAGCTGATCGAGACCGTTGGCAGGTAGCCCCATCATCGAACTTAGGCAGCGTCGGATCACTTGGCGGGAGTCATCCCCAATCTGACCCCGCAGCAGTTCCGTGATCATCTGCAGCTCTCGATGGCTGTGGCCTGCTTCGCGAACCAGGCATGCACTGATCGGCTTGGCTGCCGATCGGCAGGGCCCCTCGGCAAGAAGGCTGACCCCGTCAAGGCCTCCGGACACCTCACGCACCAGTTCGGTGCAGCTCTCGGAGATTTTGGCTTCCATCCGAGGCCGCATCATCTCCAGCAGCGGCTGCAGGATGCCGGCCCGGGAGGCCTGGGGAATCGCCACGAGTAGCAGCGCTGCCGAGGTCGTCAGAAGAAATGTCTGGGCACGAGCAGACAAACCGGTCACCACACAGCAGAACGCAGAAAACCAGTCTGCTCCCGAAGGCCTGTCCGATGGTTAGGGTCGCGCCATTCATCGTGTTTCCGCTCGCCATGACTGGGCTCTCTGCTCGTTGGCACCGTGGATTGCGCGAGGTGCCGAAAGCGCAGTGGCAGGCTCTCCTCAGCGAGGAGGTGATCCCCTTCTACCGCTGGGACTGGCTCGTGGCCCTGGAGGAATCGGGGAGCATTGTTCCTGATCAGGGCTGGCAGCCTCTGCATTTGACGATCTGGCGCGATCAGCAGCTGGTGGCTTTCGCTCCTCTGTACCTGAAGGGCCACAGCTATGGCGAGTTCGTCTTTGACCAGGCGTTCGCACGCCTGGCCGCCGACCTTGGCGAGCGCTATTACCCCAAGTTGGTGGGGATGAGTCCGGTCAGTCCGGTGCAGGGCTATCGGTTTCAGATCGCTCGGGAGGAGAACGCCGCTGAGCTCACCGCACTGATGTTGCAATTGATCGATGAATTCGCTGTTCGGAATGGCATCCTCAGCTGCAATTTTTTGTACGTTGATCCGGATTGGCAGTGTCTTGCGGAAGCGGCAGGCTGTGCCACCTGGCTGAATCAGCAGAGTCTGTGGACGGCAGACGGCCAAAAGACCTTCGCGGATTATCTCGCTGGGTTTAATGCCAACCAACGCCGCAACATCAAACGTGAACGCCGTGCCGTCCAGCAGGCCGGCCTCACTGTGACGGCATTAAGCGGAGACGCCTTGGATGCCGAGCTGCTTCAACGCATGCATGGCTTCTACGAGCAGCATTGCGCCCGATGGGGCATGTGGGGTAGCAAATATTTGGAGGCAGCGTTCTTCGATCAGCTGGCCACTGGGTCGTTGCGTGATCAAGTGGTCCTGTTCAGCGCGCACCGAGGCGAACCCCGGGATCCGGTGGCGATGTCGTTATGTGTTCGCAATCACCTCCACCTCTGGGGCCGCTACTGGGGGAGCGACGAGGAAATTGAGTGCCTCCACTTTGAGGTCTGTTATTACGCACCGATCGAGTGGGCTCTACAGCAGGGGCTGCAGAGTTTTGATCCTGGTGCCGGCGGCAGTCACAAACGCCGTCGCGGTTTTGTAGCCCGCCCCCACGCCAGCCTCCATCGTTGGTACCACGCTGAGATGGATGGCTTGATTCGTCAGTGGCTGCCCAGGGCCAATGCACTGATGGCCGAGGAGATTGAAGCGATCAATGCCGAACTGCCCTTCAGAGCGGAGCCCCCTGCACTGGAATTTGTAGTCTGAGTCGATGGCTGAATCCACCCCGACCGACGTTCATGTCAGCGCGTGCAAGGCCCTTGATGACGAGCTGTCGCAGAGGTTCATTGCCTTGGATCCTGCGGGTTATTTCCTGATCAAATTGGATCAGGAGGCGCTCGAGCTGGTGGTGGAGCACTATCGCAATGATGTCGACGAGCGCGGGTTGGCCACCGACCCTGATACCGGTGAAGTGTTGAGCTGTCGTGGAGGGGGAGTGAGGTTGCCTGCCGCCGTGTATCGCGCTCGCACCGCCAAGGAAATGGGCATCCATCTCACGGAAGGAGAAGGCCCTCACCCCTTGAGTTGCCTTGATCACGCTCTCTATCTGGGGCGGGAATTGCAGAGGGCTGAGCATGCACTGCTTACAGGAACGCATTACGTCCAGGACTGATCGCATCACCCCATCCCTTTGGGGTTTGGTGTCACGGACGTGGGCGGAGAAAGACTCAGACCGGCTGAAGCTCGCGGGTGCTGTGGGGCTCTTCTGGAGGAAGGGCTTCCAGTTGCTCACGAATCTCTCGCTGCACGATTCCGCGGTATTCCAGAAAATGCTCGTTGTGGGCCAGAACGGAAATGAATTGCTCCAGTAGGGCGGGGTTCTTGCGGGCCATGCCCACGAGATAACGCCAGAAACGGGTGCGGGTGTTGCGCTTGATGCCCTGGCGCCATACGACGATCGCCAGTGCTCGGAGATCGATGAGGCTTGGGAGTTTGGCGGCCAGCTTCCAACGAGGAGCTCCCATTTTTAGGTAGTAGGAGTACACCCGGTCCGTGTAGGCGTTGGGCTCATAAAGCGCACAAAATGCTTCTACGTATTCGTTGGCGATGTCCCGAAGCGGACGAGTGGGTTTGAAATTGAGCAGATTCGTCTGATTGACGCCTTTGGCGGCGTCTTTGTCTTGAATCAGGCGGCCCTCTTTTTCCAGTCGGTACCAGAGCGCCGTATTGGGAAGGGCCTGCAGCATTCCCATCATCGCGGCGGGAATTCCAGTGCGTGTCACGAAATCAACGATGCGGCGCCCGGCACCATCCTTTTCGCCGTCAAACCCGATGATGAAGCCCGCCATCACCCGAATGCCGTTGGCGGTGATGCGATCAACGGCTGCATCGAGGGGGTTGCGGGTGTTCTGAACTTTCCGAGCCGTTTCCAAGCTGGCTTCATCGGGCGTTTCGATGCCGAGGAAAACGCTCTCGAAGCGGGCGTCATGCATCATTCGCATCATCTCGTCGTCATCGGCGAGATCGACAGAGGCTTCTGTTGTGAAGCTGAATGGATATCCCCGCTCCTGCTGCCAGGCCTTGATTTGGGGCAGCAACAACTTGGCGTTGCGTTTGTTGCCGATGAAGTTGTCGTCGACCAGAAAGATCGAGCGTCGCCAGCCCAGGTCATAGAGCCGTTGCAACTCGGCAATCAGCTGTTCAGGGGTTTTGGTGCGTGGTTTGCGGCCGTAGAGAACGATGATGTCGCAGAACTCACAATTGAAAGGGCACCCCCTGGAGAACTGCACGCTCATGGAGTCGTAGGCATCGAGCTCCAGCAGATCGAACCGCGGCACGGGCGTGGCGGTCACATCGGGCTTGTCTCCTTCGGCGCAGAATCGTCCACTGCGATCTCCTCTCTGCACTGCCTCCACAAATTGGGGGAGGGTGATTTCCCCTTCATCAAGCACCTTGAAGTCGGCTTGTGCGATCTCCGAGGCATCCGGGGTGGAGCTCGCGTAGGGACCGCCCACGGCCACCAGAAGGCCGCGGCGTTTGGCTTCCTGGATCTGAACTCGCATGTCGTCCTTCTGGACGATCATCCCTGAAATCACCACCAACTCGGCCCACTGCCATTCGGCTTCACTGACCTCACGTACATTCCGGTCCACCAGCTTCATCTCCCACTCCCTGGGGAGTAGGGCCGCCACGGTTGCTAATCCAAGGGGCGGTAACAGCACCTTGCGATTGACCAGCTCCAGGATCTTTTCGTAACTCCAGAACGTCTTCGGGAATCGCGGATACAGGAACAGCGTGCGCATGGGAACGTCGCGACGGGAGAGGAAAACGGTGGTCTGCTGGAGCAGAGGCAAGTCGACACCGTTGGGTGAAGCCCCGTCCGAGTTCTGGTGAGATGCATCAACCTTAGGGCGTTTCTCACGTGGTCAGCCCCAGGGTCTGATGTAATAGGGCTGTCTTGCCATCACTGCCGTGGGCGTTGTCATCTATCTGGGTCTTGTCGGTGCCGGTCTTGTCGCCGCAGCTGTGATCAGTGCTGTTTTGCGTGGGATCAAATTGATCTGAGTGTTGAAGGCCAGCGGGCTTGCCTTCAGCTCAACGTGGTCTCGTCCTTGAGCACGAGGCCGCCGCATTTCCAGAGTTCCCGTCCAGCCAAGAGCAGGCCAACCCCGCCAGCAATGGCGAAGGTATGTCCCAGGCCAATGGTGGAGGTGAGCATGGCCGCGATCAGTCCGCTCAGACCCCCTCCGCCCAGGAAAGCGATCTGACTCAACCCGGCCATGCGTCCCCGGATTACTTGGGGTGCCCCTACTTGACAGATCAGATTGACGCTGCTCAGCAGTCCTGCGGTGCCAGCCCCAATCAAGAAGGCCATCCCCAGCACGATCACAACGGATCCGCCAGTGGCCATGCCGAGCTGGGCAACGGCCGTGATCAGTGCAAAGCCTCCCAGGGTCAGGCCTGGTCGGTTGCTGAACCGATGACTATTGCGCTGCAAGACGAGCCCGCCCGTGATGCTTCCTGCGGCAAGCACACTGGTGAATAACCCCAGATCCGTGGGCTCGCTCCCGAGGGTGTCGAAGGCGATTTTGGGTGCCAGGCCTGGGTGGAAGAAGCTCACCACGCAGATCAGTGCGGTGAATCGCAGCACGTGTCTCAGCACGGGTCCACAGTCTCTCCAGGCCGCCTGCAAGGTGGCTTTCTGGGTTGTGCTGCGTTGTTCAAGGGCTTGATTTGGCTCGAGCAGCCAGACCACACTTGCAATGGGCAGCAGGTAGCTGAGGGCATCAAGGCTGAGCGCCGTGGCAGGTCCTGTGAGCGCCACCAGCCAGCCCCCGATGGGGGGACCCACCAGTTTGCCCACGTTGAAGACCACCGAAAAGCTCGTGAGGTACGGCGCCAGCTGCTGCGGCTGGTCCACAAGCAAAGCGCAGTATTTGTTTCGGGCTGTGAGCTCGTAGGCGCCTGCCACCCCCATCAATAGGGTGCTGAACAGCAGCATTGTGACCTGCGCTGGGCCGGAGAGCAGAGGGATGGCCATGGCGCCTAGCAGGGCTGCCCCTAGCAGGGCCCACTGGGCCTGAATCAGCACCCTTTCGCAACCGATGCGGTCGGTACGCACCCCTGCCGGTCCACTCACCAACAGTGTGGGAAGGGAGAGCGCTGCAAAGTGCAGGGCCAGGAGCATGGCGTTCTCGGTGCCGCTCATCAGGATCCAGCCCTTAGCGGTGAGACCGGCGAACGAGCCTGCCGTGCTCAACCCAGAGGCAAGGAGAAAGAGATTGCGCTGCCGTTGGTGCCAGGTGGCCTTGTCATTCACGAGGCGCCGCGTGCTGCCGCGACCATGTCGGCAGCACCCACAATCCGTCCGCTGAGGTCGTAAACGTCGGAACCCGTAATCAGAACGGGGACCATCGTTCCGGGGCTGGCTTGTACACCGTTCTCGCCAGGTTGGATGAGGACTTCCCCATCCACCTCCGGTGCGAAGCGGGCGCAGCGGCCGATCATCTCTCCGGTGCTGGGGTTGTGTTGCTCAATCAGCACATCCACCGTGCGTCCGACCCAACGGCTATTTGCCGCCGCCGAGATGGACTGCTGAAGGGTCATCAGCCTGTCTTTGCGGGCAAGGGCCACCTCTTCAGGCACCCGGTTCGGAAGACTGGCGGCCGGGGTGCCATCTTCCGGTGAAAAGGTGAAGACCCCTACGTGGTCAAAGCGTTGGCGTTCCAGAAAGGACGCCAGATGTTCGAATTGTTCTTCGGTTTCCCCCGGGAAGCCCACGATCAAGGTGGTGCGCAGCACGGCATCTTGAAGTTGGTCTCGGATCTGATCCAGCAAACGCTCATTCACATCCGCTTGCCAGGGGCGGTTCATCGACCGGAGCACATCCGGATGGCTGTGTTGCAGGGGCAGGTCGAGATAGGGAAGGACATTCGGCACCTCCCGGTAGGCCGCCAAGACCTCAGGAGTCAGGCCCGTGGGGTAGGCGTAGTGAACCCTGATCCAGGGAATCTCCACGTCGCCAAGGGCTCGCAGTAGATCCGCAAGTCTTGGTCTTCCATAGAGGTCGAGGCCGTAATTGGTGGTGATCTGGCTGATCAGGATCAGTTCCTGCACCCCTTGGGCCGCCAGCTGATGGGCTTCGGCCACGATCGATTCGATCGGCCGTGAGCGCTGGTCGCCGCGCAGGTGGGGAATGATGCAGAAGGCGCACCGGTAATCACAGCCCTCGGCCACCTTCAGATAGGCCACCGCCTCGCTGGTGGTGCGGAAGCGGGGCAGGTGCTCATCGCCCACGAAGGTGGGCACGGCACTCACCTGGTTCACCCGTTCGCCGGCCTCCACCCGCTCCAGCACGCTCACGATGTGCTGGTAGTCGCCCGTGCCCACGATCGCTCGGGCTTCCGGCAGGCTCTCGAGCAGTTCCTCCTGGAAGTGCTGAGCCAGGCAGCCGGCGATGATCAGTTCCTTGCCCTGCTCCGCCAGATCCACCAGGGTGCGCACCGACTCCTCGCGGGCGTCTTGGATGAAGCTGCAGGTGTTCACCACCACCACCTTCGCTTCGCTCTCGTCGGCGCTCACGCCGTAGCCGGCCTGGGCCAGCAGGCCGAGCATGTGTTCGGTATCCACCCGGTTCTTCTCACAGCCCAGGTGCGCGAAAGCCACCGTGGGGCGCGCAGAGGCATCCGGGCCGGCGCCAGCGGCAGGCGTGGTCGGGCCTTCGGGCATGGTCAGGGTTCCGGCGACGGGCCAATCCACCACCCTATGAAATCGCCGGCGACTGCGAGAATGACGCCACTGTCGCCCTCACCCGTGACCTCCACCCGTCTGGCCAGCCGCCTCCAGACCCGCCGCCGCAGCGACCCGGGTCTCCGCTGGGCCCGTATCGCCATGGCCGTGCTGGCCACCGTGGGCGCCATCGATACCGGTGCCATCACCCTCAAGCGCTGGGGGTTGATCGGGCCGCTGAGCTGCCCGGGCGGCGCCGATGGCTGCGACAAGGTGCTCAACAGCGCCTGGGGAAGCCTCTTCGGCCAGCCCTTGTCACTGTTCGGCTTCCTGGCCTATGTCGCGGTGGTGCTGATGGCCGTGCTGCCGCTGGTGATCCGGGGCGATGCTCGCAGCGCCCTGCATCAGCGCAGCTGGTGGGGGCTGTTCCTGGCCAGCACCGGCATGGCGATCTTCAGCCTCGTGCTGATGGGGGTGATGGTGTTCCGCATCCAGGCGTTCTGTGCCTTCTGCGTGCTCTCGGCCGTGCTCAGCGTGGCTCTGCTGGTGCTCTCCCTCATCGGAGGGGAATGGAGCGAGCGCGGTCCGCTGATCTTCCGCGGGGTGCTCACCGCCCTGGCGGTGGCGTTGCTCGGTCTGGGCTGGGCCAGCGCCGTGGGCCGGCCCGACACCGGTGGGCTGGCCAAGGGCATGCCGATTCCTGTCACCACCGCCAGCACCCCCGCCACGATCGCCCTTGCGGAACACCTCACCCGCCAGGGCGATGTGATGTACTCCGCCTATTGGTGTCCCCACTGCCATGAGCAGAAGGAGCTCTTCGGCAAGGAGGCCGCCGCCAAGCTCAAGGTGATCGAGTGCGCACCCGACGGCTACAACAGCCAGGCCCAGCTCTGCGAGACCAAGGGGGTCAAGGGCTACCCCAGCTGGGAGATCAGCGGCAAGATCGACTCCGGTGTGAAACCCTTGGCCAAGCTTGCTGAACTGAGTGGTTTCCGGGGGGCCTTGCCCAACTAGGCCCAAGGCCCGCTAGCAGATCGCCCCCTCTGGCAGGTCGTCCACAGGGGCAGTGCCAGGAGGTGCACCCCTGCTCTGAAGCGTGTGACACCTCCAGAACGGCTGCGACGCCGGCGTATCGATCCTGAAGTGGCCCCCTCGGCTCTCACTGCGGAACAGGGCAGCTTCGATCAGCTGCTCGGCCAGTACCAGCCGCTGATGCAGGTCCTGGACCCGCAGCAGAGCATCGCGACCTCTTCCAAGCTCCAGCACCTGGCCCGGTTCGAGATCCCGCGCCAGTCTCAGCAGCTTCTGCTGTTGCCAGCGCTCCCGCTGCTGGCGCACCCCGCCCAGGGCGCCTGCCAGATCGGAACCTCTCCGCTCGACCCCGGCCACCTGCCAGCACAGCTGGCGCAGGGTGCTGACCGCCTCCGTGGTGTCGACCGATTCCACTGCCCCAGGCTCCCGCTGCCGTACGGTTTCCGTGTGCAGCGGCGGCTGGAGGGGTTGCAACTTCAGGTCTCGCAGCCGACGGGCGAACACCAGGCATTCCATCAGCGAGTTGCTCGCCAGACGGTTGGCGCCGTGGACTCCGGTGCTGGCGACCTCGCCCACGGCGTAGAGACCCGGCAGGGAGGTCGCGGCATTCAGGTCGGTGGCGATCCCCCCCATCCAGTAGTGGGCGGCTGGAGCGACCGGGATCGGGGCCCGGGTGGGCTCCAGCCCGAGATCCCGGCAGCGACCCAGGATCGTCGGGAACTGGCGCTCCAGCCGCTCGCTGCCGACTGGCCGCATGTCCAGCCAGAGGTGCTCCACACCCTGGGCCTGCATGCATCGGGCAAGGGTGCGGCTCACCTGGTCCCGCGGCGCCAGGTCCCCGCCGGCGAGCCCGGCCACCGGGCTCCGTCCCCGCTTGTCCACGAGCCGGGCTCCTTCGCCGCGCACCGCCTCACTGATCAGGAAGTGGGGCGCCCCCGGCAGCATCAGGGCGGTGGGGTGGAACTGCACGAACTCCAGATCGCGCAGCCTGGCTCCCGCGGCCCAGGCCATCGCCACTCCGTCTCCGCTGGCTTGGGTGGGGTTGGTGGTGTGGGCGAACAGATGTCCGCCGCCGCCACAGGCGAGCACCACAGCCCCACAGCGCAGCCAGCGCAGCCGCTCGCCGTCCAGCACCTGTAGGCCCACGCAGCAGCCCGCCTCGATCCAGAGCTGCAGCGCCGGCATCCCCTTGCGCAGCACGAGCCTGGGGCGATGGAGCACCTCACGCTCAAGGGCATCCACCAGGGCGCCCCCGGTCCGGTCCTGGGCATGCAGAACGCGTCTGTGGCTGTGGGCAGCTTCCAGGGTGGTGCTGAGCCCCTCGCTGTTGCGGTCGAACTCCATGCCGAGGGAGAGCAGCCGTTCGACGCAGGCCGGGGCCTCCCGCACCAGCACCTCCACGGCGGGCCGGTCGCACAGGCCTGCGCCGGCCCTGAGGGTGTCGGCGATGTGGCTTTCGAAACTGTCGTCGGCTCTTGTCACGGCCGCGATACCTCCCTGGGCCCAGCGGCTGGCGGAAGGCGGCTCGCGGCTCTTGCTCAGCAGCAGCACTCGCAGGCCCTGCGGCAACTCCAGACAGGTCATCAAGCCAGCGGCGCCGCTGCCCACCACCACCACGTCCCATTCCGACGCCAGGGGTGCCGCCGGCGGCGCAGCCGCCGCGTCGTCGACCATCGGGTCCGCGCGGAAGAGAGCCGAGCCTATGGGAGCGTGCGCCGCGGCGCACGGCCATAAAAAAGCCGCCGGGCGGGAGCACGGCGGCCAGGGGTGGTCAAGCCAGGGAAGGGTCAGCGGTAGACGCCGTCATTGATGCGATCGAAACCTTCGTTCAGAGCGATCGAAGGCGGGGTCACCGTGAAATTGCCCTTGTACTTCTCGAACAACTCCTTCTGGCGCTGGGTCAGGTCGAGCTTGAGGACGTCGTCGACACTCTCGTAGGGACCACCCAGCACGATCTTGCCGGCCAGGGTCGGGTACATACCGGGGTACTGCTGGAAGCGGCGCACCGAGGAGTTGTTCAGGTCCACTTTGCCGACAGTTTCGGCGATCTTGTCGTCGGCGACATTGCGCCGCACCTCATCGGCGAACGCCGCGCCCGGCAGGGCCAGCCCCATCAGCAAACCCACCATCACCACACCACTCATCAGCCAGGCGAGCAGCCGCTTCATCACGAACTCCGCAGGAGAAGGGACAGAGAAACCAAGAGACAGGCGTTCCAGGGGAGCGCCGGATTTCAACGTTACAGACCACCCGCCTTTCGACTCCAGGCCGGTTCTCCGCCTTTTGCAGTTCTTAGGACCGAGGGGCTGCTCAGGGGCCCGGACCTTCAGATCAAGCCGCTGAGCCGCGGAGCCAGCACGGCCGCGGCAAGGAAGAGGCCGTCTACAGCAAGAGTGGTGGCCAGGGTGGCGGCCGCCACGTCGGCGGCCTGGCCCCGACCCCGCAGGCTCCGACAGAGGATGAGCAGGAGCACGGCGAATCCCGTCACCAGACTCAGGCCGAGAGGGTTCATCACCTGATCGCCGCAGATCCTGAGCAGGCCGGCGGCCTCCTCCGGAGAGGCCTGCAGCACTGCCACCCAAGACGGCATCAGCCCGATCAGGGCGATGGCCCCGTCGGTGGCTGCTGTTCCGAGCAGGGAGGCCAGGTAGAAAGCTCCGGCCAGGCGCCAGCGGCCAGGAAGGCCCGCAAGGGCGAGCGGGAGGGCGAAGGCCTCGATCGGCAGATGCCACACCGGATGCAGGCGGAACCAGCCCCAGAAAAGGGTGCCTCCCAGCCAGCTGCCGGCAAAACCCACCAGCAGAGCTCCCAGACCGCGCCGGTTGTCGTCGTCGGATCTCTCAAGCGCAACCCCGGTGCTCAGAAGCACCGCCGTGAATAGAACTGCAGCCATCGGGGCCTGGCGCACCCACGGGGCCTGCACGAACACCGGGCCTGCCACCAGCAGGGCGGCTGCGAGGGGAAGCAGCGGCGGCGCCATGCTCCGCGAGGAGGGAAGCACGGATCGCAGGGCGTCCGTCGAGGAAAGGCTGGTCGGGACGCCGATCACCCGGATGTGAAGAAAGTTGGCCAACCTTAAGGGGCCTGGGGGTTGGCGCCGCGCCGGGCGCGGCCATAGGTTCGGCATCCGCGTTATCGCTCTCATGCCCCTTGTCGCCACGGCCGACCCCGTTCCTCTGGGGGTGGCCTGCTGGCATGCCCTCGTGCTGGGCGTGGTGCAGGGGCTCACCGAGTTCCTGCCGATCAGCAGCACGGCCCATCTCAAGGTGGTGCCGGAGGTGCTGGGCTGGGGGGATCCAGGCGTCGCCTTCACCGCGGTGATCCAGCTCGGCAGCATCGCAGCGGTGCTGGCCTACTTCCGCCACGACCTGCGGGAGGTTTTCCATGGCATCGGTAGGGCCTTCCGCCACGGGCAATGGTCGGATCCATCTGCGCGTCTGGGGGTGGCGATCGTGCTGGGGACGGTACCGATCCTGCTGGCCGGAGTGGCCCTCAAGCGTTGGCTGCCTGATTACGAGTCTTCGGAGCTGCGCAGCATGGTCTCGATCGGTGTGGTGTCGATCGTGATGGCGCTGCTGCTGGCCCTGGCCGAACTGGTCGGCAGCAGGCGGCGCCAGCTCGATCAGGTGGCGCCGAGGGACGGGATCCTCGTCGGCCTGGCCCAGGCCCTGGCACTGGTCCCCGGCGTCTCCCGATCGGGCAGCACCCTCACGGCGTCTCTGTTCGACGGTTGGCAGCGCCCGGCCGCTGCACGCTTCTCCTTTCTTCTTGGCATCCCTGCCATCACCCTTGCGGGCCTGGCGGAGTTGAAGGCTGCCTTCGCCTCCGAGGTGAACGGAGGGCCGATTCCAACCCTGGTGGGGGTGATCTCCGCCGGCCTGGTCTCCTGGGCTGCCATCGCCTGGCTGCTGCGCTTCCTGCAGCAGCACACCACGTGGATCTTCGTTGTCTACCGGCTTCTGTTCGGGTTCACGATCCTGATCTGGTTTCGCCATCTCGGCGTCTCCGCACCCTGAGGGCCGCCCGCCACACTGGATTCAGGTCCCAGTTGCCCGCCTCCTGTGTGGAATGAGCCTTCCGCTGGCATTGCCCTGGCCGAGCTGGGCACGGAACCAGGATCCCGACTCCCCCAGCCCGCGATCGTCGCTCATGTCGAGCCGGATTCGATCGGGGAGCAACTGGGTTTCCAGCCGGGCGATCGGCTGCTGAGCATCAACGGCATCCGTCCGCGCGATCTGATCGATTTCCAGGTGCTCCAGGGCGGCGAGGAACTGACCCTGGAAGTCGAGGATCCGGACGGCAGCCTGCACGTCGTCGAACTGGAGAAGGATCCCGATGAGGGGCTTGGCCTGGGCTTCACCGAGGCATTGTTCGATGGTCTGCGGCAGTGCAACAACCGTTGTCCGTTCTGTTTCATCGATCAGCAGCCTCCAGGCCATCGCGGCAGCCTCTACCTCAAGGACGACGATTTCCGACTGAGCTTTCTCTACGGCTCCTACCTCACCCTCACCAATCTCAGCCCCGCCGACTGGCAGCGAATCGAGGAGCAGAGGCTCTCCCCCCTGTTCGTTTCGGTGCATGCCACCGACCCGGAACTCCGCAGCCGCCTGCTGCTCAACCCCCGGGCCGGCCAGCTGATGGAGCAGCTGCGCTGGTTCGCCGACCGGCGGCTGCAGATCCACGCTCAGGTCGTGGTGTGCCCCGGCCTCAATGATGGCGAAGCCCTGGCGAGGACCTTGCGCGACCTGGAGGGCTTCGGATCCGGCGACTGGCCGGCGGTGCTGTCGGCTGCTGTCGTTCCGGTGGGGCTCACCCGCTTCCGCCCAACAGGGGATCAACTGCGTCCCGTGACGCCAGCGATCGCTGCTGCCGTGATCGACCAGGTCGAACCCCTGCAGGAGAGCTTCCTGAGAACCATGGGCAGCCGCTTCGCCTGGCTCTCCGATGAGTGGTATCTGATGGCGGGCCGCCCCCTCCCCCCCCGACCCGACTACGAGGATCTGCCCCAGCGGGAGAACGGTGTCGGCAGCATCCGCGGCTTCCTGGAGGAACTTGATCAGGCCACCCGCACCCTGCCGCGGGCTGTATCCCAGCCCCGGCGCTTCAGCTGGGTGGTGGGCCGGCTCGTGGCCCAGGCCTTGAAGCCTGTGGTGGACCGGCTCGACGCCGTGGAGGGCCTGAAGCTGATCCTCCACGGCCTGCCCAGTCCCTACTGGGGGCAGGATCAGGTGGTCACCGGCCTGCTCACCGGCGCCGATCTGATCGAGGGACTGTCCGGCCGCGACCTGGGCGAGAGGTTGCTGCTGCCCCGGGTGATGCTGCGGCAGGGGGACGATGTCTTCCTCGACGATCTCTCGCTGGCCCAGGTTCAGGCCGCACTGCCGGTTCCGATCCAGTTGGTCGGAGGGGCGGACGATCTGGTGGCCGCGTGTGTCGGAACCACCGATCGTGTTGCCTAAGCTCTGCGGATCCATTCGGTTCGGGTCGTGAGGCGACATCAGCTCCTGCTTGCCGCCCTGGTACTGACCCCGGCCCTCACGGCTCTTCCCCTGCCCCTGCGGGCTCAGGTCAGTCCGGCAGCCTCCCCCGCCGCCGATCCAGTTCCCGAGCCTCTGGCGTCTCCCGGGGCTTCCCCTGCTCCGGTGCCACCGGCCGCGGCTGCCGGTTCCGCTCCCCGCGGAGCGGATGAGGTGCCTCTCGCCCCGGTCACCAAGGGAGATCGCCCCCGATCCGATCCCAGCGTTCTCCCTCCAGCGGCCACGCAACTCCCACCAGGGCTGGGAGATCTCAAGGGTCCCCGCTCCCTTGAACTCCCCAATCGCCCGGCCCAGGTGCGCATCCGCGAACTGCGGCCCCTCGGGCTCACCGACGTGGAGACCCTGGCCGAGGTCAACAATCCCAACCTGAAGGCCCTGGCCATGCAGGTGGAGCAGGCACAGTCGAATTTACGGGCCCAGATCGCGCTCTGGTACCCCACCCTCGATCTGCGGGGCAGTTCCTTCCCCACGTACACCGGCGGAGAGAACTTCGGCACTACCGGTGGTGGCAGCGGCTCCAACCGCACCATCACGAGCATCTGGCAGATGCAAACGGCCCTCGAGGCCCGCTGGGCCCTGATCGATCCGAGCCGTACCCCCACGATTGCGGCCGCCCGCGATGAGTTCGAGAAGGCCAAGAACCAGTACCTGATTGGCCTCCGCGACCTTCGCCTTCAGGCGGCTCAGCTCTACTTCGATCTCCAGCGCGCCGACGAGCGGGTGCGGATTGGCCAGGAGTCGGTGCGCGCCTCGCTGGTGAGCCTGCGCGACGCCCGGGCCCGGTTCCAGGCAGGGGTGGCCACCAAGCTTGAGGTGCTGCAGGCCGAAACCCAGCTCTCCCGCGACCAGCAGCTGCTCACCACCAACCTGGCGGAGCAGTCGGTGGCACGCCGCGCTCTGGCGGCCCTGCTGGATCTGCCCCAGGACGTCAGCCCCACCGCCAAGGACCCTTCCGTCGTGGTCGGCACCTGGCTGCCCTCCCTGCAGGAGAGCATTGTCGCCGCCTATGCGTTCCGCGAGGAGCTTGATCAGGCGTTGCTCGACATCTCGATCGCCAACAGCAGGGCCAACGCCCAGCTGGCCCAGGTCCAGCCGTTCCTGAACATCGTCAACACCCTCAGCGGTGGCCGATCCTTCGGCTATCAGAACGTCAACGTTGACCGCGTCGGCCAGGCCCCGATCACCAGCGAGGAGGGCTGGAACGTCGACAACACCGTCGGCATGACCTTCTCCTGGCGTCTCTTCGACGGAGGCCGTGCCCGTGCCCTTTACCGCCAGCAGAAACAGGTCGCCGAGGAGAACCGCTTCCGCTTCGCCGACCGCCGCGACAACATCCGCCGTGAGGTGGAAACCAGCTTCTACGAACTGGAGAAGAACAACCGCAACATCACCACCACCGCACAGGAGGTGGTCTCCGCCAGGGAGTCCCTGCGCCTGGCGCGTCTCCGCTTCCAGGCGGGCGTCACCACCCAGCGCGAGGTGGTCGATACCCAGCGCGACCTCACCCAGGCCGAGGTGCGCCATACCGACGCCATCGCTGACTACAACCTCCGTCTGGTGGAGCTTCGCCGTCGCACCGGTCTGGATCTGATCGCCCTCTGCCGCCAGCCCGAGCTGCCCGCCGGCAAACCCAGGGTCCAGGGTGTCGGTGACGTTCCGATCGAGCCCCGTCCGCTGCTGCCGGCCTGCAACGCCGACAACTCCCAACGCCCCTCCCCCTTCTCTACCCCTTGAGCGCTTCCCCACGCCCGGGCCTGACCGTTTTCACGACCCTGCGTCTTGGCCTGTTCCAGGCCTGCCTGGGTTGTCTGGCCGTGGTCTTCGCAGGGATGCTCAACCGGATCATGATCAGCGAGCTTGCCTTCCCCGGCTTGCTGGTGGGGGGTGCCTTGGCTTTTGAGCAGTTCGTCGCCCCCGCCCGTGTTCTGTTCGGTCAGTTGTCGGATCGCCACCTACTCGCCGGGCGGCGAAGGGTTCCCTATGTGCTGCTGGGCGCGTTCCTGTTCTGCCTGCTGGCCGTCATTGCCGTTCCCCTGATCTTTCACGTCGGGGTTTTGCTCCCCAGCGGAGATCAGCCCCGGCTGGGTTTCGCGATCGCAGCCCTCTGCGGCCTGTTCGCCCTCTATGGGCTTTCGATCTCGCTCGCCAGCACCCCGTACCTGGCCTTGGTGATTGATCGCACCAGCGAAGCGGAGCGGCCCAGGGCGGTGGGCCTGATCTGGTGCATGCTCACGGTCGGCATCGTGGTGGGGGCCATCGCCATTTCCATCAGCCTCCGCTCTCTGGATGGGGTGAGCGATCCGGAGCTGCTGGAGCCGGTGCTGATGCGATTCATGACCACCCTTGCCGGGATCGTTTTCGCCCTCACCGTGTTCGCCACCTGGGGGATGGAGGCTCCACGCCAATCGACTGCCTCTTCGGAGGCGCCGGACTTGCACCGTGAGGATGCCGTCACCCTGCGTCAGTCGTGGGCGCTGATCACCTCCAGCCGCCAGGTGCTGATCTTCTTCCTCTTCCTGATCCTGTTCACCCTCGGTCTGTTTCTGCAGGACCCGATCCTTGAGAGTTACGGGGCCCAGGTGTTTGGCATGCCGATCGCCGCCACGGCCCAGCTCAATGCCTTCTGGGGAATCGGCACCCTCGTGGGGTTGCTGGTTGCCGGCCTCTGGATCGTCCCGCGACTGGGCAAGCTCCCCACGGCTCGCCTGGGCTGTCGGCTGATCGCGGCCGCGTTGTTTCTGCTGATGCTGTCCGGCCTTTCGCGCAGCGTTCCGTTTCTTCAGCTCGTCATGCTCCTGTTCGGACTGGCCGCCGGTGTGGGTACCAACAGCGCCCTCTGTCTGATGCTCGATCTCACGCTCCCCCAGGCGGCGGGCACCTTTGTCGGAGTCTGGGGGCTGGCCCAGGCCCTCTCGCGTGCCCTTGGCAAGGTGCTGGGAGGCGGGCTGTTCGATCTCGGCCAATCCCTCCCCCTTGGGCCCGGACCGTATCCGGCCTTCGCGCTGGTGCTCGGGGTGGAACTGATCATCGCCCTGGCGGCCTTGCTGTTGCTCGAGCGGGTCAATGTCCATCGCTTCCGCCAGGACACCGGACGCAGCCTGGAACGGGTGATGGCCCTGGAGATCGGATGAACATCCCGCCTCCCGTCTTCGACTCCGCCCTCTCGGAGCTGATCGACCGGGTGGCCGATCGCCAGCGCCTCGACTTTGGACATATGGCCTCGGAGGCCAAGGCCGATGGCTCTCTGATCACAGCCTGCGATCGATGGAGCGATGCCGCCATCGTCGATGGTCTGGCTGACCTCTTCCCAGGGGAGGGCGTCCTCAGTGAGGAGGGCCAGCAGCGTGTTCCCAGCACGGAAGCCTTCTGGGTGGTGGACCCACTGGATGGCACCACCAATTTCGCTGCAGGCATTCCCTACTGGGCCATTTCGGTGGCCCGTTTCAAGGAGGGAGTGCCGGTACTTGCCATTCTCGACGTTCCTCCCCTGCGCCAGCGGATCGTGGCCATTCGCGGCGAGGGGGCCTGGCGGAATGGCAAGCCCCTCCGTCCCCCTGGTCTGCATGCCAACCCAGCCGGTTGCGCTTCCCTCTGCAGCCGCTCGATCGGCGTGCTGCAGAAACTTCCCCACCGGCGTTTCCCCGGAAAGATCCGTCTTCTGGGGGTGGCGAGCCTCAACCTCGTCAGTGTGGCCATGGGGCAGACCGTGGCTGCGTTGGAGGCCACCCCCAAAATCTGGGACCTTGCCGCCGCCTGGTTGGTGCTGCAGGAACAGCACTGCTCGCTGCGCTGGCTCGCCCGCCATCCAGGCACGCTGATTCCCGGCGAAGATCTCGCTTTCACCGACTTCCCTCTGCTGGTCGCCGACCGCCCCAGCACCCTCGAATGCTTCCTGCCCTGGGGCGATGCGTTGTTGGCCGATCCCTCACCGGCACCTTCGCCGGAGTCTTAACCGCGCCACCCCCCTGTGGTAAGGTATTGGACTGCGCGGGGAACCGCGTGGGCCCAGGTTGAGAATTGCGAGGCAGGAGCAGCCGAGGAGGCTGTGAGAGCGGAGCGAGGGAAAGCCTGGGGTGGA
>JAYKIX010000186.1:0-6150 GCA_035286005.1 Synechococcus sp.
GTCAGCGCTGCGTGCAGTCCCGCCATGCCGGCGGGATGGAGGCTGATGCGTTCCGCACCGATGCCATGGAGTGCGGCGAGACGTTGTCGGATCTGCTCCCGGGCTGCTTCTCCATCAGCAGAGGTCGGCGCGGTTTCGAGGCCCAGGGCGATGGCGGCCTGGCGGGAGGAGAGGCCCAGGCCGGTGTGCTGCCAGAACGCTTTGGCATGGGGGCTCGCCGCTGCATCAGTGCGCAGGCAGGTCAGCCCAGCAATGGCAATCAGCTCCGAGCGGCTCTCCGGTGCCTTGCGTTGGCAGTGGGCCAGAGCGGCCTGGGCTGCCGCTTCGGTGGGGTAGGGCCAGACCGTGGTGCCTGCAAGCTCTGAAGGCTGAACCAGTTGTTGGATCAGCGGATGCAGCCCGAAGCGCGGATAGATCGTCTGCAGGGCATCGCGGCAGGCCGGATCCTTCTCCTCGTAGGCGATCACATCGCGCCAGCGCGGCAGCGCCACAGACACCGCATGGGGGGAGTCCGGCAGGGGATGGCCGAGATCAGAGCCCTGCCAGGCCGGATCGATGAGCAGATTGCGGGGACTCACGCCAGCAGCTCCAGGGCCTGGTCCAGATCGGCCTGCAGGTCGGCCAGGTCTTCGCAGCCCACCGAGAAGCGCACCAGGCCGTCGTCAATGCCAAGCTTGGCTTTCACCTCGGCCGATACCGCCGCGTGGGTCATGGTGGCGGGGTGGCAGATCAGGCTTTCGATGCCGCCCAGGCTTTCGGCCATGGTGAACCAGCGCAGCTGTTTGCAGAGGGCATAGGTCTGCTCCTGGCTGGCGTTGAAGCTCACCGTCACGATGGCGCCACCGGCACGCATCTGACGGGTGGCCACCTGATGCTGGGGGTGATCACTGCGGTGGGGGTAACGCACCCAGTTCACCTTGGCGTGCCCCGCAAGTTGATCGGCCAGGACTGCGGCATTGGCCATCTGCTGCTTGAGCCGCAGCGGCAGGGTCTTGATGCCCCGCGTGATCAGCCAGCAATCAAAGGGGGAGGGCTGCAGGCCCAGGGCCTTCTGGGAGAACACCATTTTCTGGTGCCATTCAGGATCGTTGGTGCACACGGCTCCCCCGAGGGCATCGGAGTGGCCGTTGATGTATTTGGTCGTGCTGGTGAGTGAGAGAGTGGCACCCAGATCCAACGGGCGCTGCACTAATGCCGTGGCAAAGGTGTTGTCGACGACCACCGGGATGTCCAGAGACTTGGCGACGGCGCAGACCTGCTGGAGATCGATCACCTTGAGCAGGGGGTTGGTGGGACTCTCCAGCCACACCATGGCCGGCTGCAAGGTTGTGATGGAGTTCAGGGCTTCTGGGTCGGTGAAATCCACCCACTCCGTGCGCACACCGAACTTGGCGAAGACCTGCTCAAACAGGCGAACCGTGCATCCGTAGAGATTTTCCTCGCACAGCACCAGATCTCCTGAACTGAGGGTGGAGGCGATAGCGGTGATGGCGCTCACCCCTGATCCGAACACGGTGGCGTGAGCACACTCTTCAACGGAGGCCAGCACCCCTTCCAGAATGCGGAAGTTGGGGTTGCCTGAGCGGGTGTAATCGAATCCCCCTGGGTTGCCATGGGCAAAGGTGGACGTGGCGTAGATCGGTGGCATCACCGTGCCGGTGTCGCCAGCAAAGCTTTCGCCGTGATGGATCGCCCGGGTGGCTGGAGCCGGTTGCGATGGGGATCGGGAGAAGTCGGTCGCCACAGGTCGGGGTTGGCGTGAAGGTCACGCGGCTCTGGCAGCAGGCTAAGGAACGGTCTGAACCATCCCGCCGCAGACTGCAATCAGAGGGGATGGGTTTCAGAGGGCAGCAGGCCGAAGGCCTGTTTGTAAGCCGAGGCAAACCGTGCCCGGTTGCTGAAGCGGTAGCGCAGACGGATCTGCTCAATGCTGCACACGCGTCCGGGCTGGAGCAGGGCCAGACGCACCTGTTCAAGACGCACCTGCCGGAAAAAGTGCATCACACCCATGCCATAGGCCTGACGGCAGTGTTCGGAGAGCGTGGTCTTACCCACGTTGAGCAGGCGGCAGATCTCCGGTAAAGAGAGAGGGGCGCCGTCAGCTTCCCTGTGCGCCAGCTTCACCATGCTGCGGAGCAGTGGCAGGTTCCTGGGCTCGTTGCAGGGCTCCGCGTCTTGCTCCAACACCGTGGTCATGAAGTCGATGAACTGCGATTCCTCAAGGCGTTGAACCAAGGCGCCATGGTGAAGGCGTCGATAGTCCTGCATCTGCAGACGGTTGAGCTGTATTCCTGCGGTTGTCTCAAGCGCTTCGAGGGCTTTGTGTGCCTTGCTCGCCTCAAGCCGTCGGCGCAGTTGTTGCTCACATAGATGGGAGCGCAGGGCTCCGCCCACATGCACCACGTGCAGCTCCTTGGCGGCATAACTGCTCAACCGCTGGGTGGCCACATCCACGCCGTTGGTGGTGCATTGCCCACTTTCCAGCAGGGTGAAGGCCATCACCCCAGGAGGCTCGGGCCCCGTGAACAAACAGCTTCGATTGACACTCACCCGAAAGAAGGACGAGCTGCCCACCTGGCCGGTCTGAATTTCCGTATGCAGTGTTCCTCCGTCCAGCTGAATGCCCTTGAGGTCGTAGCCGAGCGACCTGGTGCCTTCGATCACTGCCCCCAGGCTTCCAGAGAGATGCATGGCTATGGAATCCGTCGAGGCAGTGTCACAGTCGCAGCTTGGCGTGGTGGATCAAAGTCAGTCGAGAAATTACTGGTAGTGACTCAGTGCTGATCAGACTGTTCGCGTAACTTCACCCACTTTTTCAGGGTTTGAGAACTCTCTCTGGCAATCACAGATTGTGCTTCAGTCTTGGAACGCAGATATTCGGCCAGTTTTCGTTTGTGCTCGTTGGATTCCTGTTCTTTGCGAACTAATTCTCGTTCGCGCTTCTGGCGCCAGAGCTCTTGACGACTCGTCATGCAATGACTCTTTCGAGAGGCAAACTATCGGCCTGATTGTTCGGGACTCGCTGAGTCTCGAACAATCAGGCCCCGGGCACAAATTTTTTTGACTGTCGCCCCGATCTGCTGAAGTTCAAAACCTGCGAAACCTTCATGGCTCGCTGTCGCATTTGGTTGTGCAGATTGCATCCAGCCCGTGGGTGCGCTGTCGGACTGTTGCATCGAGGCTGCGGGACCTCTGGCGCTTTTCTAGCTTGATGTTCCTCGCCCAGACCAGCAGTGCCTGCTTTGTCGACCAGTGTTTTCCTGCAGCTTCTGGATGCTGTGCCGGTGCAGGGGGGCTCCGTCGACGCGTTATGTCGTCAAGCCGAGGCCGCTGGTGCAGCACTCTCGCCCGATGACCTCACGTGTGCGGCGGCAGCGCATCGCCTAACGCTGGAGGAACTCACGCCTGAACAGTGGCGTTGGTTTCTGGCTCTGCAACTGGGAGATCATCAGGTCAAAGCCAGAGAGGCGTTTCGGCTGCTGGATACCGACGCCGACGGTTGGATTGCGCTGGCACCCCTGGCTCGCCTGATGCAGCTGTTTGAGGTTTCGGAGCAGACGGCGGAAGCCATCACCCTCGAGCTGGCCCAGGATGGCTCGGAGCAGATTCAGATCGATCATCTGCTCTCTTATCTGCCTGAGAACTTTGCATCCCATCCCCGGGCCTATGCGGGGTTGCACCGAGGCGTTGGTGCGCGGGCTGCGGCATCCCATTCCAGCCCCGGCAGGTCGTCTGTTCGGTTGGATCAACAGGCTTTGCAGGGAACATCGCCGCTGCAAATGCAGATCGGCTTTTTTCGCTTGTTGCAGGGGGCTGCCTATCGCAGTTTCCGGGAAAGCTATTCGGCGAATTCAGAAACCCATCTGCGGGCCTATGACTTGCCCTACACGATTCCAGACTTTGTTCGCTTTGTGAATGCCGCGGTTGATTTGTATCTCAGCCTGGGCATTGTGGAATCTGGGGCTGAAGAGCCATTTGAGCAGTTGCGCGCCTCGGTGAATCAAGCCGAACAGGACTTGCGTGAGCGGATGGCGAATTGGAACAGCATTCCCCATTCGCCTGCGATGGAGGCTGCCGAAGGTCTGCTTGAGCATGAGCTGGCTGAACTCGATCACCACCATCAAATTCTGATGGTGGTGATCGAAGTGCTCTTGACCGCAGCGTTGCATGGTCATGTTCCCGATCAGATCAGCCATGAAGATCTCCAGCTCCATGAATTGAATCGATTGCGGCAACTGGATGATCATCATGAGATCACCGCGGAACTGGATCACGCTCAGCCCGGCTCAGACCTCCCTTATCACGAGACCTGGCAGCGGGTGATTGTTGATACCAGCGATAGTCGTTTCGCTGGTTCGATCATGCCCACGGCCTATTGGTATGACGAGTTCATGCCATTGCTGCTGCGGGCGAGTGCGGTGCTCACCAAAGCGGATTTGCAGGCCTGGGATCAGGCCGATGATGCCGAGCTGAACTTGTGGTTTGCGGAACGCCGCGCCGCTGGAGAGTTTGAGCACTACGGCCACGCCACGGAGGAGGCCTTTAACGGCGTGTCCCTGAGGGTGAAGAAGGAGCTCCGTCGGGCCTGGGAGTTGACGCGGCACTACCTCAACGGTGTGCAGAAACGACGGGAACGGGAAGAGTTCGGCCGTGAGTCTGGATTCCTCTGTCAATACGTTGCATTCCTCGACCTCCATGTCGGCCGTCATGACGTTGAGGCGAGTCAGATGCGGGTGAGTTTTCCCTATTTCATTGGTCCACCAACCTGGCGATTCATGCACACCAGTGCTGAATTGATTGCTGCTCAAACCGAGCCGCAGCGCAGCGCATCACTGCAGGCATTCAAGACCTTTTTTGCCTGTCTGGCCACGATGTATCCCTGCCCGTACTGTCGTTTTCATCTCAATCGCTACGTGGTGCGTAATCGGGAGGTGACGATGTACCCGATCGAGTATTTGCTGCTCGGTTCTGACCAGCCGAGTGCTTCTCTGGAAGTTTCTCTGGAGGACAAATTGGGGCGGATCTCGGATGCGGAATCTTTGCGTTTGTTCCTCTGGAAGCTGCACAACACCGTCTCATCGTCGATTGCACGCTCGGAGGCCTGGTATCACAAAGATCAGACTGCGTACTACACATCTCGCTATTGGCCGAGTCTGGATTCAGAACTTGAACGAGCCCACACGCTTGGCGTCGATTTGATTCAGCGCGATCGCATTCAGCGCATCTATGGCGTTGTGAAAAGTGCAGCCCACTTGTCGATTCTTCGCGATGAACTACAGCAGTCGTTGCATTCGGGAGATCTCGCTGCTCAGCGCCAGGTGAGAGATCGTGCCGGCGAAGCGATCGATGGAGTGGAGCAGGCGGTGCTGCAGTCCCGTTTCCTCCATGACCATTACCACTACAACCCGTCGCTTGAGCTGGAGTCTCCGCACTTCACCCATGAGGAGGAGGTGCTGGCCCGCAGCGGTTTGTTCACGGAAGACTGATGCAGTCTGCCCGTAACCGTTGGCGCAGTACCGGTGCAGGGGCAAAAAAAATCCCCCACCAAGGGTGGGGGACGGAATTGATCCTGCTGGGATCAGACCTTGCGGGAGTAGTACTCCACCACCAGCAGTTCGTTGATCTCAAGAGCGACCCACTCGCGCTCGCAACGGCCAACAATCTTGGCACTGAGCTTGCTTTTGTCGAGCTCGAGATGGGGGGGCACGTTGGCCAGACCGGGGAATTCCAGGTTGGCTTCAGCCAGCTTCTTGCTGCACTTGCGCTCGCGGATGGCGATGACATCGCCAGGCTTGCACTGGTAGCTGGCGATATCGGTAACGCGACCGTTCACGGTCACGTGGCCATGGTTCACCAGCTGACGGGCGCCGGGCACGGTGGGACCAAAGCCAAGGCGGAAACAGACATTGTCGAGACGGTTCTCGAGCAGCTTGAGAAGGTTGGTTCCAGTGGAACCCTCCTGAGCGCGCGCTTTCTTCACGTAGCGCACGAGCTGACGCTCGGAGATGCCGTAGTTGAAACGAAGCTTCTGCTTCTCTTCCAGACGGATGGCGTATTCAGAGCGCTTGCGACGGGCTTGGCCGTGCTGACCGGGGGGATAGGAGCGTTTGGCTGCCTTCCGGGTGAGACCGGGGAGGTCTCCCAAGCGCC
>JAYKIX010000187.1:0-3770 GCA_035286005.1 Synechococcus sp.
GCTTCGCTGCACTCCTCCATCTGTTTTTTCACGTTGAATTCGATCTGGTCCATCGGCACGTGACCCGGACCTTCCACCATCACCTGCACGTCGTGCTTCCAGGCGCGGCGGGTGAGTTCACCCAGGGTCTTCAGCTCAGCCAGCTGAGCCGCATCGGAAGCGTCATGCTGACAACCCGGACGCAGGGAATCACCCAGGGAGAAGGTGCAGTCGTAGCGCTTGAAGATCTCGCAGATGTCGTCGAAACGGGTGTAGAGCGGGTTCTGCTTGTGGTGATAGAGCATCCACTGGGCCAGAATCCCGCCGCCGCGGCTCACGATGCCGGTGAGGCGGCCCTTCACCTTGGGCAGATGCTCAATCAGCAGACCGGCATGGATGGTCTGGTAGTCGACGCCTTGCTGGCAGTGCTTCTCAATGATGTGCAGGAAGTCGTCTTCTGAGAGACGTTCAATCGAGCCATGAACGCTCTCAAGGGCCTGATACACGGGCACCGTACCGATGGGCACGGGCGAAGCGTTGATGATCGCCGTGCGCACCTCGTCGAGGTTCACGCCACCGGTGGACAGATCCATCACGGTGTCGGCGCCGTACTTCACCGC
This sequence comes from Synechococcus sp., assembly GCA_035286005.1. Lineage (GTDB taxonomy): Bacteria > Cyanobacteriota > Cyanobacteriia > PCC-6307 > Cyanobiaceae > Synechococcus_C. The sequence goes on from JAYKIX010000187.1 coordinate 600, forward strand.
CAGCTGAAGCTTTTTCACTTCCTCGGCTGCGTCAGACGCGTTGGGTGAGGCCCCGATGTTGGCGTTCACCTTGCACCTGCTGGCGATGCCGATTGCCATCGGCTCCAGGTTGGTGTGGTTGATGTTGGCGGGAATGATCATCCGTCCCCGGGCCACCTCCTCCATGATCAGCGACTCAGGGAGGTTCTCGCGCTTGGCCACATGGGCCATTTCCTCGGTGATCAGGCCCTGACGGGCGTAATGCATCTGGGACACGTTGGCCTGACCCTTTCGGGCCGACACCCAGGAAGCACGCATGAGACAAGAGCGATGGGACGCCCAGGGGCCGGCAGGCCGGTGATCACGCTTGGTCACTTCCCTGCGCCGGCATGACCCGGATCAGGTGCGGAGGGTGTGATCTCAGCCAGCCTGCTGAGACAGCAGATCTGGCACCCCTAGTGGTAGTGGCAACTTAGCAAGCGCCGCCAGCTGAAGGCTGCAGCCCATTGAGGGCTGCAGCCACCACGCGGTGGTCATTGTCCTGTTGCAAACCCTGCAAGCACCGCCGGGCCAGCTCTGCCTGCGGCGCCGCATCATGCACCAGCCGGCCCAGGATTTCGGCACCGCCCACCCGCACCGTGCCATCTCGATCTTGGATGGCCAGCTGGGCGAGATCCAGCAGCCAAGCCGGATCAATCGCGGGTTGCTCAGCCAATGCCGACAGAATGCTGCAACGCACCAACCAGGCATCATCGGCGGCAAAACAGGCGCGGAGCAGCGGCCACGCCCGCTCAATGCCGTAGCTCGCCAGGGAATTGGCCGCCTCAGCACGCACGTTGGCGTCCTCGTCTTCGCGGGCCAAACGCTCGAGCACCGTCCATCCCTGCTCATTGCGCCGCACGCCCAGCCCACTGCAGCTCAAGGAGCGCACCAAAAAAGCGTCCTGTTCACTGCCCAGGATCAACAGAGGCACCACAAGCGAATCGGTTTCGCTGTCTGGCACGTCCCGCAACCGAGCCAGAGCCGGCATGGCCCGCATCGGGTCTCCCGAGCAGATCGCCTCACGCAGGGCCTCAGGGTCCGGCAAAGGCTGGGACTCAGGCATGGAGGGCATCGGGAAAGCTAGGCATCGAGGCGATCGGTTGCACTGGTGCGCAGCGCCAGCAGCAAACGATGCCGGCGACGCCGGCGTCCCACCACTGCACTGATCACCAGACCAATCCCCACCAGGATGGCAGGCAACGCCTGGAGCCGATCGCTGCCCTGACGTTGCAGGAGCGCTACGAGTCCAAGGGCGGTCAGCAGAGGTGCAGCCAAGGACAGCCACACATGGCCGAGCGGATAACGAGGGCGACTCATGGCGCCAGCTCCTGAGCAGGCCCACCCATCCAGGCCAGCATCGTGGCCGTCAGCACGCGAATTCCCACCCCCAGACTGGCTTCATCCGGACAGAAACGTCCGTTGTGGAGCGGTGCACAACCTTCAGGCCCTGCGACCCCGAGGCGAAACATGCTGCCGGGAATGGTCTGCACCAATTCAGCGAAATCCTCGGCACCAAGGGAGGGTTGGTCGAGCCGCAGCACCTGCGCCTTGCCCAGCTCATCGATGGCGCAACGCTCCAGCAGGTCAGTCAGGACAGGATCGTTCAGCACCGGCGGCGCAATGCAGCGGTAGCGGACCTCCGCTGTGGCCCCGAAACTGGCGCAGATGGCCTTCACCGTTTCCTCGATCCAGCCAGGAAGGCGTTCATGCAGCTCACCATCCAGACAGCGGAGGGTGCCCAGCAGGTTGACCCGGTCGGCGATCACGTTGAACGCCCGACCGCCCTCAATGCGCCCAAAGCTCACCACCACAGGATGGAGCGCATCAAGCCGGCGGCTGATCGCTTCCTGCAAACCGGTGACGACGCGAGCGGCAATCCAGATGGCATCCACCGACTGATGGGGCCGCGCCCCATGCCCTCCCTCCCCGATCACGGTGATCTCCAACTCACCGGCTGCCGCCGTGAGACTGCCGCTGCGCACACCCACCGTTCCCACAGCCAGTGAAGGGAACACATGCACCCCATAGAGAGCACTTAGCCCCTCCAGTGCACCATCGTCACGCATCCAGCGGGCCCCCGTCGCCAACTCCTCCGCCGGCTGGAACAGCAACCGAACCCCTCGGTGCAAGGGATTCTCGGCATGCTGCGCCGCGAGCATCCGAGCCACCCCCAGGCCAATGCAGGTGTGCAGGTCATGGCCACAGGCGTGCATCACCCCCTGGCGGCGCGAGGCGTAGGGCAAGGCGGTGTGTTCTTCCACCGGCAGGGCATCCATATCCACCCGCAATCCGATGCGGGCCCCTTCCGCTGGCCCCAGATCCGCCACCACACCGGTACGGCCGACTCCTTCCCGCACCCGCCAGCCCTGCTGACGCAGCTCTCCCGCCACCAGTGCCGCGGTTTGGTGCTCTTCTCCGCTGAGCTCAGGGTGAGCATGGAGATGGCGACGCAGCTCCAACAGCTCAGGGAGATCCCGCTCCAACGCCGGTGGCCAGCAAGGCGTGATGCTCATGGAGCCTCCAGGTGGAGGAAGGCCATCAGATCGGCGGTGGGCCCAGGTGGCCATCGGCGCACCGACAGCAACCACTCGGCCTGCCGGTAGCGGGGATCCAGGCCAGACGCTGCGGCCCAATGGCTCTCCGCTTCACCCCGCTGACCCAGACGCCACAGCAGGGCACTGAGGCCAGCCCGGGCATCAGCAAACATTGGATAGCGGCGAATCAAGTTGCGCAACTCCCGTTCGGCCTGCTCGAACTCCTCCAATTGATAGTGGGCCATCGCCTCACTGGAACGGGCCATGGCAAAACCTGGCTTCGCCAAAGACGCCGCTCCATACAGACGGGCCGCCTCAGGCCAATCCTGCTGGGATCCCCGCACATTGCCGAGGTTGTACAGCGCCGAGGCATCCTCAGGATCCCGCTCCAGAATCCACAGATAGTCGTCTGCGGCCGCCTCCCATTGCTGGAGGGCTTCCTCTGCCGTGCCCCGATTGAGATGGGGGTCGCTCTCGTTCGGCGACTCCAGCATCGACTGGGTTTGATCCGCAATCGCCCCATCCACATCCCCAAGCACGAGGCGAACATTGCCGCGATTGCTGAGGGCCGCCGCATCGTTGGGATGGATGCTCAGATAACGATTCCAAAGGGGCA
>JAYKIX010000188.1:0-6287 GCA_035286005.1 Synechococcus sp.
GACTTCGCCGTCCACCCCGGGCTTCGGCAAGTCCAAGGGCTTGCTTGCGCTGGAAACCCACCTTGGTCACGAGCGAACCAAGGGCCAGGTAGAGCACCACGGTGAGCCACCCCCGCCACCCCAGGCAGCCCCATAGAACCGTGCCGAGAACGCCCGCGTGCACCCACCCTGATGAAGTCAGCAGGGGGAAGCGATGAGCGCAGGCAATGAGAACGCCATTCAGCACGAAGGCCAGGGCCCAAGGGGTCCACGCAGAAGCCATGTTCAGCATCAGCCTGTGTTGCACTGCCCTAAGCATCAACCGTGAAGGGTCTGGCGCAACGGATAATCAGCCAAGGTCACTGTCGAGTTCACGGCATGGTGTTCAACAAAAAAGGCTTTTATCTCGATCTCGAGGGCGGATCCAAGCCTGCAACCCCCGCTGTGACCGTGGCACCCGTTCGCGAGGTCCCTGCGGAAAAACCGGCCGCCAAGGCCAAGCAATCGGTGAGCAGTGGTCCCGAGGCAGCGTCTGCAGCCAAGGACTCTGCTCCCTCGGCTGACCAACCCAAAGGTCCTTCCCTCACCACAGCTGAAGCCATCGCCGCGGAACTCGCCGCTGCCGAAGCCGCCCGGCCAGCAGTGAACCTGAGCACCTTTGCCCCCGAAGCACTGCAAGCCGGAAAGGGTCTGCGTCCTCAGCGTCGTCGGCCTGGCGCCAACCTCAAGGGTTTCCGCTCCATGGCGGCCGACCTATTCAAGAGCTGATCTCCAATTGGTCAGCAACGTGGCGGCAGCCACCGCTGCAGTGGAAGTCCTCAGGATCGTGCGTCCCAGCTGAATGGGTACCCAGCCGTTCCTGAGGGCTTCGTTCTTTTCGTCATCCGTCCAGCCTGCCTCGGGCCCAATCGCAACCCACACCTCGGCCGGAACCATCGATCCCGAGGCATGCGTGGTTTCATGAAGCCAGCGATCCAGGCCGGCCAAAGCATCCTGACGTGTTGTTGCCAACCCCTTGATCGCCAGGGATCCCGGCTGGTCCCACCAATCGAAGACCTCTCTGGTTGGAAGGAGTTGAGGCCTCCAGAGTCGTTCGCACTGTTCAACCGCCTCATCAAGGATGGTTTGCCAGCGGTCGGGGCGATCCTCAGCCTGCGGCGTTCTCCATTGGGAGGAGAGCAGTTGGATGCGATCAATACCCAGCTCACAGGCCATGCGCATCAAATCATCCATGCCTCGCCTCACTCCCACCACAGCCAGCCCAAGCATCGGAGTGGGCGAGGGAACGGATTGCAAAGGCTCAGCCAAGGGTTGCTGAAGGGTGAGCTGTTCACCATCCAGCAGCTGGGCTTTCCAAAGATGTCCTTCCCCATCCACGATGGCCAGATCCTGGCCAGGGCGGAGGCGTAACACACGGCGCACGTAATGGCGTTCTTGTTGGTTCAGCAGCAGTACTGAGCCCGCACTCTGCAGGCGTTGCGGGGCAATCAACAGGCGCCGTAGTTCCGCCATCCCAGCCCGTCAGTTTATGGAGGGGAAAACACTGTCGGGATGCTCCTCCACAGGCCAGTCTTCGTTTTCGCCACCAATCAGCAACTCCTCGAGCTGCACCACATCGCTATCCAGCTGACGTAAGGCATTGATCAGCACATCCAGGGCAAAGGCGTCACTGGTCCCCAAATCAATCCAACAACGCCCCCATTGCTGGTTGTATTCCAGCTGTCCCATGTTGTGCATCAGGGCCGGCATCGCTGCCCCGGCTTCCTCGTTGTCGTAACTCATCCAGCTGAGGTCATCTCCTGCCTCATGGGCCTGAAGGTTCTCGGCATTGAAACCACCCAGACGTCCCATGACGTACCAGCTGTCGAAAACCCCATCGACATAATTGCGCTCCCCCTGACTGGGTACATCAGCAAAACGAAGCCAAAGCCAGCAATTGAAGGGATCTACTTCGCGAAAACGAACGTCCATGGTTGTGCAATCTCTCCTTCATCATCGCTGCACAGGGGTGCTGGGATCCTTCAAGCTGAGCCCACTGGCTCAAGGAAACGGCACAGGCGGCTCACAATGCTCGAATTGAGAAATCTGCTGTATCAGCCTGCAACGACAGAACGTCCCGTCCTTAAGAAGATCAGCTTGCAGGTGGGCCCTGGTCGTCCCATTCTGATTTCCGGTGCCAGCGGGAGTGGCAAAACCAGCCTGATCGAAGTGATCAGTGGCCTGGCAGCGCAACAGCGTGGTGACGTGTACTGGAATGGACAAGTCCTGAACCAACGACAACGACGCTGGTTGTGCGGGGTTCTCTTTCAGTTTCCTGAACGCCATTTCCTGGGACTGAGCGTGAGCCAGGAATTGAAACTGGGGCAACGACGGCTCGGCACAGAACAGATGCATCAGGTGCTGCACCGTGTTGGCTTGACTGCCGTGGATCTCAAACAGGCCCCGGAACGGCTCAGCGGTGGACAACAGCGTCGTCTGGCACTGGCGGTGCAACTGCTGCGCGAGCCCGACGTTTTACTGCTGGATGAGCCAACGGCAGGGCTCGATTGGTCCGTGCGTGACGACGTACTGCAACTCTTGCAGGCACTTGCGAAAGAGAAGGTGCTGATCGTGGTCACCCATGAACCGGATCTCTTCCACCGTTGGAACTGCGAGCAATGGAAACTGCAGGGGGGGCAGCTCCGTGCTCTGTCACCATTGGCCGCAGCTGATGCATCACCATGAGTGACCGCCTTGTCAGGGCGACCGCAGCCGGGGGCGGAATTCGACTCGTGGCCGTGACGACCACAGAGGCCACCCGCGAGGCGCGGCGACGCCATGGTTTGTCGTACCTCACGACGGTGATGCTTGGACGCGCCATGGGTGCAGGCCTTTTGTTGGCGAGTTCCATGAAGGTCAGCCACGGGCGGGTCAACCTGCGGTTCGGCTCGGACGGACCACTCAAGGGATTGATGGTTGACGCTGGCCGCAATGGAACGGTGAGGGGGTATGTGGGGAATCCCGAGCTGGAATTGGATCCCATTGCCGATGAAGCTGGGCATTACAGCTTTGATTTCGCGGAAGCCGCCGGAACTGGCTATCTGCACGTCGTGCGTGATGAAGGTAAAGGTGAACCTTTCAGCAGCACAGTGGAACTGGTGCGAGGGGGTGTTGGTGAAGACGTGGCCTCCTATCTGCTGCATTCCGAGCAGACGCCCTCAGCGGTGTTTGTTGGGGAAAAGATCAATCGCGAAGGCCTGCAGTGCAGTGGAGCCTTGCTGGTGCAGGTCCTCCCGAAAGCCGCGGAGGAGCCAGCGTTAGTGGCTTTACTCGAGGAACGTTGCCGTGAAATTGAGGATTTCAGTGGTCGACTCGCCGCCTGCGAGAACAACCTCGAGGAATTGCTGCGCGATGTATTCCCAGACCTCGATCCCCAACCCATTCCTGCAGGGGAACCAAGTCAGCCGATCCGGTTTCACTGCCCCTGCAGTTATGAGCGCAGCCTGGGAGCACTGCAAATGCTGGGCACGGAGGAACTCAGCGAAATGCTGGCCGAAGACGGCGGCGCTGAGCTGACGTGCCACTTCTGCAATGAGGTCTACAGAGTGGATCAGGATGGGCTGAAAGCGATGATCGGTGAAGCGCAAACAGCAAGCTGAGGCTGCATCGCTTGCTCAAGACAACAGAAGTGCTCCCACCAGCATCAACAACAGGGCGGGAAGGGCCTGGATCTGGTCAACAGTGATGACAGGTGGAAGTGCACCCCCCAACGTTGCGGAGAGCAGAACACCAACTCCAAGACCCAACGCCAAGAGAAGCAGACTCCAGCCCACTGAAGCCAAGGCCCGCCGACCACGACGGATCTGGCTGAGAAACAAACCAATCGTGGCCAGCGAAAGCACCAAATCAGCGGAACCAGCAGCTGCTAGCAGCACCACCACGCCAAGGCCGCCGACGATGGCACGCACCGCTAACCCCTCGCCTTCCACCAAGTCGAGGGATGGAACCCACGAGCCCACGGATCCGGCAGGGATCGGAACTGAGAATTGGCGCAAACGGGTGAGCACGCCGGAAGCCACGTTGGACGCAGCACCGGACTGGTTGGCCAGCTGCTGCTCACGCTCTGAGGCACTGACCGCAGCCATGCTGATCTTGCCGGTTTGGCGTTCACGCAATCGGGCCATCAACACGGCGTCATAGGCCGCCTCAACCTTGGCGCGCGCCTGAGGGTCATCACCAGCTGCCTCGAGTGCAGAGGCTTTGGCTTGCTGCACGGCTTCGAATCCACTTTCGGCGGTAATGCCAAGCCGGGCGTAAGGATCCTGAGACCCTGGATCCGAGCCGGACTCGACACCGGAAGACATAACCGCATCAAACACTGAACTGAGCGTATCGAGGCAATGGGCCCAGCGGGGTTCACGGCAATGGAGCGAGATCAAAACACCGGCGGACCATGGCGATAACCAAGGCAATGCTCAAGGTGTTCTTGTCGATGACGGGCCTGCGCCAAGCCAAGGGAAATACGGGTTTTCAACAAGGGCATCTGGGGGGGCAAGTGATAGCCCTCAAGGATTTCCACCGCCCCTTGAAGGGCACGGAAACAGACGTAATCAATTCCTCCGTCGTGACTGGGCCGACGCAACCAGATGGTGTCCACCATCGCGGTTTCAAGATAGTCACACAAGTCTGGCGAGACACAAACCGGATCGCGAGGGCCTGATCAGAGGCTGATCGGCTCCACTCCACTCACCACTGGGGCCACAGCACTGAGCTCCAAATCGGGATGCTCTTCGCTGAGCTGATTGAGATTCCACTCGTTCTTAAACAGGAGAACTGGGCGATTCCAGGCATCTCTCACGGTCTTGCAATTGAAGATTCGCCCAACCGTGTCGAGGGCTAGCCAACCACCGGAGACCCAGCGAGCCACCTGGTACCCGAGCGGTTCGAGGCGAGTGGCGACGCCATATTCATTTTCTAGGCGGTGCTGAACCACTTCCAGTTGAAGCTGACCCACCGCCGCAAGAATCGGGTCACGCTTGCTTTCATCGGTGTCATACAAGATCTGAACGGCCCCCTCTTCCCGCAGTTCATTCACACCCTTGCGGAAGTTTTTAAAGGCGGAAGGATTGGGGTTGCGCAGCCAACTGAAGATCTCTGGACTAAAACAAGGGATTCCTTCGTACTCCACCTTTGCCCCCAGGTAGAGGGTGTCTCCGATGGCAAACATGCCCGGGTTGTTTAAACCAATCACATCCCCGGGATAGGCATCTTCCACAACTTCCCGATCTTGGCCAAACAGTTTCTGAGGCCTGGATAAGCGAATGGTTTTGCCGGTGCGTGCATGTTGCACTGCCATGTCTTTTTCGAACTTGCCGCTGCAAACACGCACGAACGCCACACGGTCACGGTGGCGTGGATCCATGTTGGCTTGAAGCTTGAACACGAAGCCACTAAATCCTTGCCGCACCGGCTCGATCTCTCCGGCACTGCTCTGACGAGGAATCGGTTTCTGCGCCAACTCAAGAAAAGCATCCAAAAACGGACGCACACCGAAGTTGGTCATCGCCGAGCCGAAGAACACGGGCGTGAGTTCCCCGGCATGCACCATCTCCAGATCCAACTCGGCGCCGGCGGCTTCGAGCAGCTCCAGCTCTTCAAGCGCCAGCTCCAGCAATTCGGGTTCAACCAGGTCCAGGAGACGGGGATCATCCGCATCCATTTCCTGCTCCTCCGACTGTCGGCCCCGCTCCGCACGGCTGAAGAGAATCACCTTGCGGCTGCGTCGATCGATCACGCCACGAAACTGTTCACCACTGCCAATGGGCCAATTCACAGCCCAGGGGGTGAGTCCCAACTCGGATTCAATTTCATCCAACAACGCAAGGGGCTCCCGACCGGGGCGATCCATCTTGTTGATGAAGGTGAAAATCGGAATCTGCCGCATGCGGCAGACCTCAAAAAGTTTCCGCGTTTGAGGCTCAAGGCCTTTGGCGGCGTCTTCAAGCATCACCGCGTTATCCGCGGCAGCAAGGGTGCGATAGGTGTCTTCGGAAAAATCCTGGTGACCAGGCGTATCGAGAAGGTTGATGGTGTTGGTGCCATAGTCGAACTGCAACACCGTTGAGGTAATGGAAATCCCCCGCTGTTTCTCCAGCTCCATCCAGTCGGAGGTCACCTTTCGCTGCTCACCGCGCGCTTTGACCGCCCCAGCCTGCTGAATGGCACCCCCGTAGAGAAGAAGTTTCTCGGTCAGGGTGGTTTTGCCAGCGTCAGGGTGGGAAATGATCGCGAAATTGCGCCGACGTTCCACCGCTTGCGCCAGCTCTGCA
>JAYKIX010000189.1:0-14395 GCA_035286005.1 Synechococcus sp.
GAAACCACTTAAAGCTGGCCCGCTGCACCTCTACCAAATCGGGCAGGTAGGTGGCGGTCTTGGCGACCTGAATCGCGCTGCTGCTCATGCGGAGACCTGCAGATGAAAGTGGGGACAAAAGGCCTGAACGAGTCAGAACGTGATGACCGCGAAACCCGCGATGCCCAGCAAGCGGCGGCCCTCCCCCCCAACGGAGAACGGCTGCCGCAGCTGGGCTTTCAGAGATCTCGGGACAGAACGGCGGACGTCGTCAATGCACCGGAAGGAAATGAACGCTTCTGGGAGCTCAGACGCAGGAGTTGCGTCAAAGCCAGGCCAATGAACCATCTTACACTTCAGCGTGTTGCATCCCTTACGCTTCGCCTTGACAGGCCCAAAGCCAGGAATCAAGGCAGACCAAAAAGGCGTCTTGCGTTGGCTGTGCTTGTGGCGGCCACTGTTTCAAGGCTCTGGTTCCTGAGTTCAGCGACCTTGGCCGCGACCGCCGCCACGTAGGACGGCTCATTGCGCTTTCCCCTTCGAGGCACTGGAGCCAAGAAAGGGCAATCGGTTTCCACCAGGAAACGATCCTCGGGCACTTGGCGTGCACACTCATGGGTGTAAGTCGCCTTGGGGAAGGTGACGGTGCCGCTGAAACTGATGTAGAAGCCCAGTTCCAGAAAAGCGTGCATTTCCTCGGGGGAGCCGCCCCAGCAGTGCATCACCCCGGAAGGACAGCGACCGATCGCTTGACGGCGTCCGAGTTCTTGAAGCATTGGCTCGGCCGCATCTCGACAGTGAATGATCACTGGTTTGTTGAGTTCAACCGCCAAGTCCAGCTGGGGGCAGAGCACATCAAGTTGCTCATCAAGGTTCTTGTCTCGGTACAGATCAAGACCAAGTTCACCGATCGCCACCACGCGGGGATCGGATTGTGCCGCCTCTCGCAACTCAACGGATGTGGTTGCCGACCAATGCTTGGTGTCAAGCGGATGGACGCCCACCGAGTAACGCATTTCGGGGAAACGATCTGCCAAGGCGCGGATCGCTGGGATCTCACCCGGCTCAACACAGGCATGCAGGAGGGACACCACTCCAGCTTCACGCCATCGCGCAGCAACATCGTCGAGATCTTCCTCGAAATTACGGAAGACAATGTGACAGTGGCTGTCGATGAGCTGTGGAGCCGTCAAGGGGACCTGAAACGCGCCTTCAGGTCCATTGTGATGCTCTTCGGGGATTGAACGCAGGCGATCAGCCGGCGTTTGCAGGCTCAATGGCCTTCTTGACAGCAGCGCTCAGGCGGGATTTCTGGTGGGCACCGTTGTTGCGGTGCAGAACGCCAACTTTCACCGCTTTGTCGATCTTGCTGAAGGCGGCATTCAGACTGGACTGGACAGTGGCCTTGGCCTCGGCGCCGGGCTCTGCGGTGTAGGCATCACAAGCGGTGAAGCAACGCTTCATCAGAGTGCGCAGCGCAGATTTGTAGGTGCGGTTGTGGAGGCGGTTGCGCTCAGCAATCTGAACGCGCTTTTTGGACGATTTGTTATTGGCCACTGAGCCGGATACTGGATCGACAATCCGTCACCATAACCCAACGCCTGCTCAGCTCCACCCTCCCAAAGACCGGGGCCGACAGGTCCTAGCTTGAATCTTCAGTCATTTTTCCATCGCCGATGACATCGTCGAGCAGCCAGGCCTCAACGTCCTCTCTGCTGCGTTGTCTTCACGACATGCCTGCTGCTGAGCAGGCCCTGGATCGCTTGGCCAGCCGCACAACAGGCGATGCCCAGCAACAGGCCCAGGCCACCGTGGACGCGATTCTCACCCAGGTGCGAGATCAGGGCGATCAAGCACTTGTTGATCTGACGGAACGCTTCGACCGATTCCGCCCCGATCCTCTTCAGGTGGCACCAGAGCAACTCGAACAGGCCTGGGAAGAGACCCGCCCGGAGCTTCAGGATGCTCTTGAACTCGCGCACCAAAGGATTCAGGCGTTTCATCAACGCCAGAAGCCAAACGATCTCGAAATCGAAGGCGTCCACGGTGAGCGGCTCGGCCGCCGCTGGAGACCCGTTCAGAAGGCTGGGCTTTACGTGCCAGGTGGTCGCGCTGCCTACCCCAGCACGGTGTTGATGAATGCCGTTCCCGCCAGTGCCGCCGGGGTTGATCGCATTGTGATGGTCACCCCTGCAGGTCCTGACGGACAGGTCAACAGCACCGTTCTTGCAGCCGCTCACCTGGCGGGCGTTCATGAGGTGTATCGGATTGGGGGGGCTCAAGCGATCGCTGCACTGGCCTTCGGCACGGAAAGCATTCCACGCGTGGATGTGATTTCTGGCCCTGGGAATCTGTACGTCACCCTGGCCAAGAAAGCGGTCGTGGGGCAGGTGGGAATCGACTCCCTTGCAGGGCCCAGCGAAGTGCTGGTGATCGCCGATCACACAGCCGAGGTGGAGCAGGTGGCTGCCGACTTACTCGCTCAGGCTGAGCACGACCCGCTCGCCGCGGCAATCCTGCTGACCACGGAAGCGGCCCTCGCTGAGGCCATACCGGCCGAGCTGAATCGACAGCTCCAAGGCCACCCGCGGGAAAGCATCTGCCGTCAGTCCCTCAAGGACTGGGGTCTGATGGTCGTTTGCGACACCCTTGAATCCTGCGCGCAGCTGAGTGATCGCTTTGCGCCTGAGCATCTGGAACTGTTGGTGGAGAAGCCCCAGGCTTTGGCTGAACAGATCATCAATGCAGGAGCCATCTTCCTGGGACCTTGGTCACCGGAAGCGGTTGGCGATTACCTGGCTGGCCCGAACCACACCCTGCCCACCTGCGGAACAGCACGGTTCAGCGGTGCACTTTGTGTCGAGACATTCATGCGCCACACCTCGATGATTGCGTTTAACCGAGCCGCCCTTGAGGCCACCGGGGCGGCTGTGGAGCAACTCGCGGAAAGCGAAGGACTCCACAGCCATGCCAACTCAGTACGGGTGCGCTTGGGCTGAAGGGCTCCCGCAGGCTCAACGAGCGTTTGAATCCTCAGCCGCGGCGCTGGAGACTGCGGACTCCAGCCTGGTCGCCGTTGACTTCTCCCACCAACACTTCGTCGGCCAGATTCACAAACAATCCGTTCTCCAAGACACCTGGGATGTTGTTGATGGCCAGCTCAAGAGCCGCTGGATCTTCAATCCCTCCATTCATCTTCACGTCGAGAACCAGATTGCCCTGATCGGTCACCACCGGACCGGCTTTGCGCTGAGCCATCCGCAGCTCGGCGACGCCTCCCATGGCGGCCAGCTGCTGCTGCACCTGACGCCAGGCGCCAGGAAGCACCTCCACAGGCAGAAGGAAACCCAGGTTGAGTCGGTCCACCAACTTGGTGGAATCCACCACCACCACAAAGCGCTCCGCACGGGCAGCCACCAGCTTTTCCTGCACATGACAGGCGCCACCGCCCTTAATCAACTGAAAAGCCGGATCAACCTCATCCGCGCCATCGATGGCCAGATCGATCCGATCCACAGCATTGAGACTGAGCAGCGGAATCTTGAGTTCAGCAGCCAACACCTCGCCCTGGAAGGAGGTGGTCACGCCAACGATGTCGTTCAATTCACCACTGGCAAGCTTGGCGCCGAGGCCCTGAATCATCAGAGCAGCCGTGGAACCGGAACCCAGTCCGAGAACCATGCCGTCTTTGATCTGGTCCACCGCGGCAGCAGCCACGGCCTGTTTCATCTGGGTCTGGAGATCCACCGTCGTCGTGTGCCAAAAGCTCGCGCGACGGTAGCAAGGGTTTTCACCCCAGGCCTGGCAGTGGAGCTGGCTTGACGCTGAGATGCAGCACTTGTCCATTGCGGAGCACCTCGATCTCCAGAGGGACATCGAGCTCGGCGCGATCAACCTCAGCCAGCAGTGTCTGAGGATCAACCACAGCTGTCTCTCCAGCCGCGACCACGAGATCGCCTCGCTTCAATCCAGCCTTCTGGGCTGGACTATCAGGAACAACCGTTTGCACCAACGCACCGGAACGTTCAGGCAGCTGGAGAAGAGCATTGGGATCTTGGTTGTGTTCTCGCGCAATGCGCGCCGTTAAGGGAACCAGCTGCAATCCAAGGTAGGGATGCACCACCTGCCCATCCGCAACGAGTTGATCAGCCACCCGTCGCGCGAGATTGATCGGGATCGCGAATCCAAGCCCTGCCCCTGGACCGGAACGAACCAGGGTGTTGATCCCGATCACCTCGCCCCGGGCATTCACCAGTGGGCCTCCAGAGTTACCGGGATTGATGGCGGCATCCGTCTGAATCAAATCCAGACGCTTATCGGCGAATCCGAGGCTGCTGATGTTGCGGTGAAGACTGCTCACGATCCCCAAGGTCACCGTGCGCTCAAGGCCATAGGGGGTGCCAAGGGCAATGGCCCAGTCGCCCACATCCAGGGCTTCTGAATCCCCGAGGGGAGCTGGCGCTGGAGATGCGCTCCGATCCAGACGGACCAGGGCGAGGTCTGTGACTGGGTCGGCCCCCACGACACGCCCATCGAGCTGTTCCCCGTCGGCAAGGGTGACGCTGACACGCTCCACACGCTCCACCACATGGGCATTGGTGAGGATCAGGCCATTGGCATCGATCACCACTCCCGAGCCTTGACCGCGCTCGCGCTCCATTCCGACGGGATCACCCAACAAATCACGCAACAGGGGATCAATCAGGGTGGGGTCATAGGCCTGACGTTGCACGGCTCGCTCCGTGTCGATCCGGACCACGGACGGGGCCACATGGCGCACCGCCTCTGCCACAAAACTATGGGCTGATTCAGCCGCCGGCGCGGCCTCCGGCCAAAGCAGCAACACCACGAACAGAACCATAGTGCCGATGACCCTACCCAGATGAGGCCGGAGCTGAAGCATGACTGCGATCACTGCGGGGGAAAGCCTTGTCGCAACTTAGGGAGCTGCAACCACCACTGAGCGATCGGCACAGGCTTTAACTTGCATCCACTTTATTGCGGTCGCGATGACGGAATCCCACGGTCAGCGTCAACGTTGTGAGCTCTGCCAGGTGGAAATTGACTCCAGCACCGGGATAGACCAAGTGATCTTCAGCCGCGGTGGTGCCGGTAGCCGTAGCAAGCTCTGGGCCAGGGTTTGCCAGTTCCTCACCACCGATGAGCAAAAGGGTCAGTGCATCAACCAGGACCCGAGCAAGCGAGGTGCTGAGCAACCGGGTGATCGCTACGAAGATCTGCCCGCCATCGATCTGGGGGCAGGTCCCTCCGGGGGTAGCGCTGCCTGATGGCTCTGATCCCCAACGTGCCGATCTAGGCACCAGTGGATGACAGGGTCGATCGCCCTTCTCACAGTTCGGTCAGCCACTGAACTTTCCGTGCAGTCTTCTCATCGGTCTCTCCTGAGCGCTCTCACAGGCTTGGCTCTCAGCACTGCGTTGCTAGCCCCGTCTGGTGCGCAAGCAGCCTGTGAGTTTCTGATGCCGCTTGGCGGAAACGGCAATGGACCCCAGCCCTGGATCGTGAAGAAACAGGTGGAGCGACCCAAGGGCCTGATTGGCAGAGCTGTGGGAAGAACGAATTGGAACACCGATTTTGTGGTCAGCAAACCGTTCCGCTCGTTCAAGCTTTTCTTCACCTCCGACTCGACCGACAGCAACCCAGGCGCATATCCGGTGCAGGCTTTCCTGAAGTTCACGGACGGAACGAATCAGAAAGTGGTGGATCAATCCATGAAGCCACCAACGGGAACGGGCAAACAATTCGGACCCTTCATCGCCCCAGCTGGAAAATCGGTCAGTCAAGTGAACTTCCGAGTCGGCGCCAACAACGATCCAGGCGCCACTGGCTTTAGCTACCGCATTTCTGTTCAAGGCTGCCATTAGTGCCAGGCACTGGATCGCGAGGGAGGCAGAGGTCGATCCACTACATTGTGTTCAGGCCTGGCGAGATCCTCTCTCCAGGAGGGTGATCTCAGCATCAGCCGTCGGGCCTGAGCCCGACACCACCTCCCTCGTTGCCTCACCCCCTTCTGCCAGATCTCACTTCTGTCGCAGCGGAGACCGCTAGCGCTCAGGGATTTGAGTTGGCAGATCTACAAGTTCTGACCCATCTGCGCCCCATGACAGTGCAGATTCAGATCAGACGCGCGAATGGAGAGGATGTCAGCCTCGACGATTGCGCTGGTCTGAGTGGACCGATGGGCGATGCGATTGAGGCCTCCAATCTGCTGAGCGAGGCTTATGTGCTCGAAATCAGCAGTCCTGGAATCGGCGATCTGCTCCAGAACGACCGTGATTTCCAGACGTTCCGCGGGTTTCCTGTGGACGTGCATTTCACGGGCGATGCTGGCCAGCACCAAACCCTGGCCGGCTCGCTTCTCGAGCGCACCGCCGACCACCTTGAAATCAATATCAAGGGCAGGATCAAACGCATCCCCCGCGCCTTGATTACGGCTGTCCGCCTGACGAGCCCCACCAGCTAGTCGGGTTCTCAGCAATCCTCGGTTGATCGTTCAACCAACCTCACCTTCCCTCCATCCCGCCCTCGATGGCCCTCGTCCTCCTCCCTGGCCTCAGCAACCTGATCGAAGACATCAGCGAAGAGAAGAAGCTGCCGCCTCAGGTCGTTGAGTCAGCACTGCGTGAAGCCCTGCTGAAGGGTTACGAGCGCTATCGCCGCACCCTCTACTTGGGCATTAACGACGATCCTTTTGACGAGGAATACTTCAGCAACTTCGATGTTGCCCTTGACCTCGACGAAGAGGGCTATCGCGTTCTCGCTAGCAAGATCATTGTTGAAGAGGTGGAGAGTGATGATCACCAGATCGCCTTGGCTGAGGTGATGCAGGTGGCTGAGGACGCCCAGGTGGGAGACACCGTGGTGCTCGACGTCACACCGGAAAAAGAGGAATTCGGCCGCATGGCAGCGGCAACCACCAAACAGGTGCTGGCCCAGAAGCTGCGGGATCAGCAAAGACGCATGATCCAGGAGGAATTTGCAGATCTCGAAGATCCAGTGCTCACCGCTCGTGTGATCCGGTTCGAGCGTCAATCGGTGATCATGGCCGTGAGTTCCGGTCTTGGAAGGCCGGAAGTGGAGGCAGAGCTTCCACGTCGAGACCAGCTCCCCAATGACAACTATCGCGCCAACGCCACTTTCAAGGTGTTCCTGAAGGAAGTGAGCGAGGTGCCCCGTCGGGGCCCTCAGCTTTTCGTGAGCCGAGCCAACGCAGGCCTCGTCGTTTACCTGTTTGAAAACGAGGTGCCCGAGATCCAGGAAGGATCAGTGCGGATCGTTGCCGTGGCCCGCGAAGCCAATCCCCCCTCCCGCTCGGTGGGACCGCGCACCAAGGTGGCCGTCGACAGCATCGAACGCGAAGTGGATCCCGTGGGTGCCTGCATCGGCGCCCGTGGTTCCAGGATTCAGCAGGTCGTCAATGAACTGCGGGGAGAGAAAATCGACGTGATTCGCTGGTCTCAAGACCCTGGCCAGTACATCGCCAACTCCCTCAGCCCCGCCCGGGTTGAAATGGTGCGACTGGTGGATCCCGTCGGACAACATGCCCACGTGCTGGTTCCCCCCGACCAACTCAGCCTTGCCATCGGCCGTGAAGGACAGAACGTACGCCTTGCAGCACGATTGACAGGATGGAAAATCGACATTAAGAACTCCCAGGAATACGACCAGACCAGCGAAGACGCTGTTGTGGCTGAGCTGATTTCCCAGAGGGAAGAGGAAGAAGCTCTGCAACGCGAAGCCGAACAGCGACTGGCCGCTGAACAGGCTGCCCGCGCGGAGGAAGATGCGCGCCTCCGCGAGCTCTATCCCCTTCCGGAAGACGACGAAGAATACGGCCAGGACGGTGACGCTCTGGAGGCTGATGATGCCGATGCGCCCTCCATGGCCAAGGCCAGCGACACTGCCGAGCCGACGGCCGAAGACACAGCCGACTCCGATTTGATCAGCGCCAACGATGACGAGGACGGAGCCCGGTGAACGAACCACGCCCTGTTCTGCGTCGCTGCATCGCCTGTCGTCAACTGTTGGATCGTCAACAGCTCTGGCGCGTGATCCGCGATCATCAGAATGGGGTCCTCGTTGATCGGGGGATGGGTCGTTCGGCCTATCTCTGCCCGACCGAGGCCTGCCTAGATGAGGCACTCCGTCGAAAACGTCTGAACAAGGCCCTGCGTTGCCAGGTGCCGGACAGCGTGCTCGCGGTGTTGCAGGAGCGGCTCTCTTCCGAGACCAACGGCCGCTGAGGCAAGATGAACATTGGCACCAGCTTGTCTGGAGCCCCGAGGCCCCGCGCCCGGACCGACCGGAGACCTGAATGACCAGCAGCGGCAAAGTCAGAATTTATGAGCTGTCCAAGGACTTGGGCCTGGACAACAAAGACGTGCTTGATGCCGCTGAAAAGCTGTCTATTGCGGCGAAAAGCCACAGCAGCTCCATCAGTGATGCAGAAGCCGGAAAGATCCGCAGCTTGTTGAAGCAGGGAAGTACGCCAGCAGCTGCAGCCAAACCCCCAGCAGGCAAAGCGATCTTGTCGGTCAAAAAAGCCGAAACTCCAGCACCGTCTCCTGTCAGGGCAGCCCCAGCTGCTCCCGTCAAGCCTGCAGCGGCTCAACCTGCCGCTGCCCCGACGAAACCGGCGCCTGCAGCCAAGGGCCCCCAAGCGTCTGCACCATCAACACCCAAGCCGGCACCCGCCCGTCATCAAGCTCCAGCGACGGCTCCGGTCACGCGTCCAGCTCCTGCCAAACCTGTCGCGGCACCTCCTGCTGTTGTGGCCAAGGTGCCACCGGCACGACCTACTGCACCGGCCAGTAGCAAACCCACCGCGCCTCAACCGCGCCCAGCGGCACCCAGCCCTAAATCTGCGGCCACCAAGCCCCTCACGCCCAGTCCCAGGCCTGTGCAGGCCAAGGCCAGCGGTACAACCCGCCCAGCCGCTGCGGCTCCCGTCAAGCGCACAACTCCCCCCCCCCAACGTCCGGCGGCAAAGCCCGAGCTGGTTGGTCGTCCCCAGCCCAAACGCACCTCAAGCGCACCCACCCGACCGGTCAGCGGTCAGCGCCCAGGCGTCAGCCCCCGCCCTGTCCAGGCTGGAGGCCAGAACGCGCGTCCGGGAGCACCCACCCGACCCGTAACACCAAACCGACCCGGGGCGCCAACGCGGCCAGTCGCTGGTGCCAATCCTGGCAAGGCCGGCGTCAGCCGTCCTGGATCCCCCCGCGGTGGGAACACCGTTGAACTGGTCGGCAAACCGATCCGCCGGGATGGCCAGGGTTCCAGTCCACGCCCGGGGGCACCCACGCGTCCTGGCATGCCAAGTGGCATGCGAAAACCGGTAGCACCTGGACAGCTGATGCAGCTGCAGAAACCGAGTGGACGTCCGGGTGCCCCGCCGCCGCGTCGTCCCGATGGCTCTCCGGTCACCCCTCGCACTGGAGAACCAGCCGCAGGTAAAACAGTGCCACCAGTGGCACGCCCCGCCTCACCGGCCTCGCCGGCAGCAGCGCCTCGCCGTCCTGGCTATCGCCCCGCCCCTGGTGCGGGCGGACAGCGACGTCCTGGGCGCCCTGATTGGGATGACAGCGCCAAGCTGGAAGCCCTGCGCAGTCGCTCTCCGCAAAAACAGCGCCAGAAGGTGCACATCATTGGGGAGAACGACGATTCTCTTGCGGCACAGACAGGCGGTTACGCCGGAGAGCAGGAAGCTCTTGTGCTGTCGGCAAGTCTGGCGCGCCCGGCCAAGCCCAAAGCCCAGCAGCGCACTGCGGCCAAGCCCGTTGCTGCCGTCCGCAAGCGCCGCAAAGAAACCACCCGTCAGCGTCAGCGTCGCCGCGCCATGGAGCTGCGGGCGGCCAGGGAGGCCAAGCAGGTACGGCCCGAAATGATCGTGGTACCGGAGGACAACCTCACGGTGCAGGAGCTCGCCGACATGCTCAGCGTGGAGAGCTCCGAGATCATCAAATCCCTCTTCTTCAAAGGCATCATTGCCACGGTCACCCAGACCCTGGATATGCCCACGATCGAAGCGGTGGCCGAAGAATTCGGGGTGCCGGTGCTCCAGGACGACGTCGAAGAAGCGGCCAAGAAGACCGTCGAGATGATTGAGGAACAAGACCTCGCTCATCTGATCCGACGCCCGCCCGTCGTTACGGTGATGGGTCACGTGGACCACGGCAAGACAAGCCTGCTCGATGCCATCCGCAAGGCACGGGTTGCCGCTGGCGAAGCCGGAGGCATCACCCAGCACATCGGTGCGTATCAAGTCGAAATCGAAGTCAACGACCAGCCCCGCAAGATCACCTTCCTGGATACTCCAGGTCACGAAGCGTTCACGGCCATGCGGGCCCGTGGCACCAAGGTGACTGACGTGGCCGTGTTGGTTGTCGCAGCCGATGACGGTGTGCGTCCCCAAACCCTGGAAGCCATCAGCCACGCGCGTGCCGCCGAGGTTCCCATCGTTGTGGCCATCAACAAGTGCGACAAGGAAGGTGCGTCCCCCGACAGGGTCAAACAGGAGCTGTCTGAACAGAACCTGCTTGCTGAAGAGTGGGGTGGTGACGTGGTGATGGTGCCAGTGAGCGCCATCAAAGGCGAAAACATCGACAAACTTCTGGAGATGATCCTGCTGGTCACCGAGGTGGAAGACCTCCAGGCCAACCCGGATCGCCTGGCCCGCGGCACCGTCATCGAGGCTCACCTCGACAAGGCCAAAGGTCCCGTGGCGACCTTGCTGGTGCAGAACGGCACCCTGAAGACCGGCGATGTCCTGGCCGCTGGCCCAGTGCTCGGCAAGGTCCGGGCCATGGTCGACGATTCCGGCAAACGCATGAAGGAGGCTGGCCCCTCCTTTGCCGTAGAAGCTCTTGGCTTCAGCGAAGTCCCCACGGCTGGCGACGAGTTCGAGGTTTACCCCGACGAGAAATCTGCCCGCGCCGTGGTCGGAGACCGTGCCTCCGATGCCCGCGCCACTCGCCTGGCACAGCAGATGGCCTCCCGTCGTGTGTCGCTCACAGCCATGTCGGGTCAGGCCAGCGATGGAGAGCTCAAAGAGCTCAACCTCATCCTCAAGGCCGACGTCCAGGGCAGTGTGGAAGCGATCCTCGGGTCGTTGGAACAATTGCCGAAGGACGAGGTCCAGGTGCGTGTGCTGCTGTCGGCACCGGGCGAAATCACCGAAACCGATGTCGACCTGGCCGCCGCTTCCGGCGCTGTGATCGTTGGCTTCAACACCTCAATGGCCTCCGGCGCCAAGCGCGCTGCTGATGCGACCGGTGTGGATGTGCGGGATTACGACGTCATCTACAAACTTCTCGAGGACATTCAGCTGGCCATGGAAGGCCTGCTGGAACCCGAGCTGGTGGAGGAAGCCCTGGGCGAAGCCGAAGTTCGCGCCATCTTCTCCATCGGCAAGAGCGCCGTGGCTGGTTGCTACATCACCTCCGGCAAATTGCAGCGCAATTGCAAGGTGCGGGTCCGTCGTGGCAAGGAAGTGGTGTACGAGGGCGACCTCGACTCCCTCCGTCGCAACAAAGACGACGTCAAAGAGGTGGCGACTGGCTTCGAATGCGGCATTGGCTGCGATCGTTTTGCTAATTGGGAAGAAGGAGACCAGATTGAAGGCTTCAAGATGGTCACCCAACGCCGCAAGCTCAGCACCTGATCGCCTCCCCTACCACCCAGATCATCGTGAGTTCCCGTCGCGAGCCCCTGCTCTGGCTCCAGTGCTTAGCCATCGGTGCTATTCCGATGGAAATCCTGTTGCTACGGCTGGTGCTCGCTGGAGCCGATTTTGGGCCCTTCCCGGGGATCGAACGGATGTTCGCCTGGTCACTGGGCGTCCTCGTTCCTGCCGTATTGCTCTGGAAGCGTGCGCCCGACTGGGGGTCCTTACTCGTGGTGCGCGTTCCTCAGTCAGGGCGCAGCGCGAAGCAACGTCAATTCAGTGCTGCGCTTCAGGCTCTGCCTCTCAAAGTGATCGGGGCAGCAGGAGCCTTGCCACTGCTGCTGATCCTGTGGTGGGTTGATGATTCAGCCCTGCTCGTTGCCGATCTCTCGCCTTTGCAGAACGGCAGCCGCCTGGGCAGCCTGTTGTTAACGGTTCCGATACTCGCACTGCTGCTTTGGCAATGGCAGCAGTTGGTTCAGGCCGGCTGGCTGCTCATCCGCGATGAGAGCTTGCTCACCAGTCTGGATCCTCTCAGCGAGAGTGCATTGAAGGACTCCACCATCTCCTTCGGCCTACAAATCCTGAACTTTCCGCCATTGGATTGGGATGTCTCCACACCAGTTCAGGCTCCCGTCTCAGAGGCAAGTGCAAACGCCAAGGGGGCCGAACCAGATGACTCTCCACCGCAAGCGTTGCCTCAGGAGTTAGCTGATCCACCACACACTGACTCAGAAGACAGTGCCTCTGAGAAGGCTGATGATCCCGAATCAGTGATTTCAGAAGCAAACCTCACAGGCGAGACGCCCACACCATCGGAGGCCAGCGAGGAGGAAACTTCCGCTCGAATGCTGGATTCAGACCTCACTGGAGCGGTCAAACCAGAGCAGACCACCAAAGACGACGACAGCCCCAACTTGGATCGCGAGATCGCTGATCACGACGCTGTCACCAGCACTGATCCGGAAAGCCATCACGAACAAGCCGAGGCCACCGGAGGCGAACAAAGCGACCCAGAGCAACCGTCTTAACCCCCTCCAGGGCGTCCGTGATTCCCTCAAAAGACGCTCTTTGAGAGCGGGGTCCAACTGACCCTTTGGGTTCTGACCGTTCAAGCCCGAGGCACCGCAATGGCGAATGTTAAGTTCCTGTCGATGCCGATGTAGCTCAGCTGGTAGAGCAACGCTTTCGTAAAGCGTGGGTCGCGTGTTCAAGTCACGTCATCGGCTTTGGTTGCGACGAACAACCCTTCCAGTCCGCTTCGTCACGGGCATAGGGAGTGCCGCCAAGGAAACTCTGAACAACTGGGCACTTCCCCACACCAAAGCCAGACTGTGGGCTCTGCGGACGGCCGATGAGCGGCATTGAGCCGACCAAGCTGGACCGGCTGCACCGCAGTTACTGCCGCGATGCCGAACTTGATGAGGCCTTCATCGTGCTTACGGTGGGGGCCAGCCTGATCGCAACGCTTGGGCTGCTGGCCAACAGCGCAGCCGTGGTGATTGGAGCCATGGTGGTGGCTCCATGGATCCTTCCTTTACGGGCTGGGTCGTTTGCCGTGCTGCTGGGCAGCGTGCAGCTGTTGGGGCGATCCCTCAGCACGCTCGCCGTCGGTGTTTTGGTCACCACAGGCCTCTCAGCTCTGTTGGGTGTGCTGGTGGGGCTCACACAGTTCGGCAGCGAAGTCGTAGCCCGCACCACCCCCAACCTTCTCGACCTTGGTATCGCGCTGGTCGCAGGGGGACTGGCCACCTACGCCAAGCTTAGGAGCGATGCCGTGAGTTCTTTGGCTGGGACGGCCATTGCCGTAGCGCTCGTTCCGCCTGTGTGCGTATTCGGACTCCTGCTCTCCCAGGGCGCATGGGCTTCAGCAGGCGGTGCCGGACTGTTGTTCTGCACCAACCTCTTGGGCATTCTCACCGGCGGCCTTGTGCTGTTGGCCTGGAAGGACCCGTTTTTCCGAAAACAACTCAGCCGAAGCCACCTCAGTGCGGCCAGCTTTGCCCTGACAGGTTTCTTGCTGGTCCCTCTGGGCAGCAGTTTTCTCACCCTGATGCGGGCGAAACATCAAGACACCACCAGGGAGTTGGTGGAGCAGACCATTCGTCGGTTCCTCGAACGCGAAACAATTACGTTCGGCGAGATCCAGGGGATCCCGGAAAGTGAAGCTGTGGATCTGGAATCGGTCCGTATCGACTGGACTGCCAAACCCCACCCTGAGATCCGTGCGTTAGTGCGCGTGAGCGATCCCAAGCTGCCCACCTATGCCCAGGTGAAAGCGGTACAGAAGCAGATCAATCAACGTCTACCCATGAAGTTCCATCTGGTTGTGGAGCGAACAGCTGTGACCGTGGTTGGGCCTTCATTACCACCAGCCCCCGAAGTCGTTCAACCATCGATCAACTGGCAGAACTGGTTCATACCCGTACTCCCCACCCCTATCGAACCCACCGCCAGTCCGTCTCCCGACACATCAAAAGACTCGAAACCTGGTGAAGCAGACCCAGTGCGGCCTTAAGGACGCAGTGATGTAGGCAACAAAAAGCCCCCACCAAGAGGCGGGGGCTTTGCGATTCAACCGAAGCTGAATCGTGTCGAGACTTCAGCCTCAGGCTGTCCCGATCAACCGATGGCAGGAGCTTGCAGAGCCACAGGAGTGGACTCAGCAGCAGCCAGGTCGAGGGGGAAGTTGTGAGCGTTGCGCTCGTGCATCACTTCCATGCCGAGGTTGGC
>JAYKIX010000190.1:0-7134 GCA_035286005.1 Synechococcus sp.
GATGGCGCTCTCTTTCAACGCACCGGACGGCGATGAATCACTGCGTGCTCGAAGTGGAGGTGATGCAGGCACCCACCCTTCGCTACACCCAGGACAACCAGACCCCGATCGCCGAGATGGACGTGCGGTTCGACGGACTCCGTCCTGATGATCCCCCGAGCCAGCTCAAGGTGGTGGGCTGGGGCAACTTGGCCCAGGACCTGCAGACCCGTGTGCAACCCGGTCAACGCCTTCTGATCGAGGGGCGTCTGCGGATGAACACCGTGTCCCGTCAGGACGGCACCAAGGAGAAACGGGCGGAATTCACCCTGGCGCGACTGCATCCGGTTGGCGGAGGCGGAACAACAACGGCAGCAGCCGGCAACACCGGCATGCCGGCCCAAGGACAGCGTCAAGCGGCCCCTGCCCCAGCAAGGCAGAACCCAGCTGCGGCATCGGCTCCTGCTCAGGAGACTGCGGCGCAGTGGAACAGCGCCCCTCTGGTGCCCGACACCGACGACATTCCCTTCTGATCGTTCCTTCAACCGATCAGACGCGCCGGTCATCTCCCTCCAACTGTTCACCGGCGCGAATCAGCAGCTGACCGAGTTCCCGTTCCAATGCGGCCAAATCAAGGCGCAGCTCCGGCCATCGGCCCCGATCAATCTGTTCCAGCAACCAAGCCCGGTCCTGGTCAAGCTCGCTGATCAGGGTGGCGAGATCGTGCTGATCCATACGACTGGGGGAACGGCTCTCCATCAACCCATCCACAGGCTTGACCTCCATTCTCGCCATGGCCCCGCAGTTGTGCGGCACGTGAAGCAGAGTGGCCCCATGAAAGATCTGTTCTCCCCAGGCAACCTGATCACCGTTGCAGGCGGCGTTCTCACTGTGGTGGGCGCCGTGGCCTATGGCACAGGAAACGCCAATCTCAGCCTGCCCACGATTTTCTACGGGATCCCAATCCTGCTGGGGGGACTGGCTCTGAAATCCTCAGAATTGCCACCGGCGAGGCGCATTGTTCCCGCTAACACCTTCAAGGCTGAGCGGGAAGCCTCCACACCCGAGCTGGGCAAGCTCCTGGCGGATGTGACCCGCTGGCGCTACGGCCAGAAAGCCCATCTCGAATCGTCCCTCGAAGCCCTCAAGCTTTGGGATGAAGACACCCCACCCCAGCTCATCGAAATCGAGGAAATCCATGGCACTGAGGGGTATGGGCTCCGTCTGCGCTTTGAACTGGGGGCCGTTGAACTCAAGCGTTGGGAGGAAAAAAAGGAACGCTTAGGCCGCTTCTTCGCCAAGGGGCTGCGGGCCGAGCTTGAGGATCTCGGTGGTGAGCGCATCGATCTTCGACTTCTGCAGACGGGAGGACCGGCTGCAGGTCAGCATGGGGACCAGTGAACGCGAGCAATGGCCAGCGACGACGCCCTGAGGGTTTCCGTTCTCAGTGAGGCACTGCCCTACATCCAACGATTCGCCGGACGGCGGATCGTTGTCAAATACGGCGGAGCGGCCATGGTGCACGAGGAACTGCGGGAAGCCGTTTTCCGCGACCTGGCCCTGCTCACCAGCGTTGGCGTTCAGCCTGTCGTAGTGCATGGCGGCGGTCCCGAAATCAACACCTGGCTGAAACGCCTTGAAATTCCTGCCGAGTTCCGGGACGGGCTACGCGTTACCGATCCAGACACCATGGATGTGGTGGAGATGGTGCTGGTGGGACGGGTGAATAAACAGATCGTGAATGGCCTCAACAAACTCGGCGCCAAGGCTGTGGGACTCAGCGGCAGCGATGGAATGCTCGTGGAGGCAAGGCCCTGGGGTGATGGCAGCCACGGCCTTGTGGGGGACGTGGCACGGGTCAACCCCGATGTTCTCGAACCTCTCCTGGACAAGGGCTATGTGCCGGTGATCTCCAGCGTTGCCGCCACCCGAGACGGAACTGCTCACAACATCAATGCCGACACCGTGGCTGGTGAACTGGCCGCAGCCCTGGAAGCAGAAAAACTGATCCTGCTCACCGACACCCCTGGCATCCTGCGGGATCGGAATAATCCCGAGTCGCTGATCCACCAACTGCGTCTCTCGGAAGCCCGACGGCTGATCGAAGACGGTGTCGTGGCCGGAGGCATGACGCCCAAGACGGAATGCTGCATCCGCGCCCTGGCCCAGGGCGTGGCCGCTGCGCACATCCTCGATGGACGGGTCCCCCATGCCCTGTTGCTGGAGGTGTTCACCGATGCGGGCATCGGCACCATGGTGATGGGACGCGGTTGATCGATGACCCTGCCTACGGCCACGGCTGAAGCGGCCCTGGAACGGGGTGATTACGGCCACTGCCTCGAGCTGCTGGAACCTCTGGCCACCGACCATCCGATCACCGATCCAGAAGGGGCCCGTATCCGCATGTTGATGGTGACGGCCTGGATGGGACAGGGACAAGAGGAGAAAGCTCTGAGCACCTGCCGCCTGCTCACCCGCTGCCGAGACAGCGACCTACGGATGCGGGCGAAGCAGCTCCTGGAAGTATTGGAGGCCCCAAGTCTGCAGCGTCCAGCCAACTGGTCGATGCAGTTACCCACCTTTGAGATGGCCGCCCAGATGGGCGAACGGCCTCGCCCGATGCGGCGTCGACGCCAGCAGGGGCCACCGCCACCGCCACCACCGCCCACGGGTCCAACGCAGGCGGCAGCTCCCGGATTCGCGGTGCTTGTGGTGGCGGTGCTGCTGGGTCTCACGCTGCTGCTCGGAGGCTGCGGTCGACTCAGTGCCGACATCGACCTGATCGGTCCAGACCGGATCCGCCTGGGCTGGAGCAGTGACAGCGGAACGGGCCGGCTGATGCCCTGGCAAACCGGATTCGCCCAGGAGCTCAAGGCCAGTGGAACCGCCTGGAAGCCAGGCCAGGCGGGATTGCCACCAGGCATCCAACGCTTCGAGGCACCCATGCTGCGGGCCGCGGAAGCAGAACGGCTGCTCACCTCCACCATGAACACAGCCGCGGCTGCCGCGGGTCTCGAGCTACCGACCCCCAGACTGGAGGTGAGGGAACGCAATTGGCTCGTGGGCGTGCAACAGCGCTTGGAGCTGACGGTGAATCTCGAACAGCTTGGTGACCTCCCCCTCCCTGACCTGACAGTGACGCTGACGCCTCCCAACGGCACGCAACGCAGTAGTCCTCTGGAGGCTTCCACTGAAGACGGCCGTCTGGTCTGGCCGCTGAGGGCAGGTGCGCTGAATCAATTGTCGCTGCGCTGCTGGCACTGGAGCCGGCTCGGTCTGGGAACGCTGCTGGTGCTGGTGCTGCTCGGTCTCAGCCTTGTGCTGCAACAGCTGCGGTTGAAACTTGGTTTCGGCTACCCCGAGCTGCCGTCCTGAACCACAGCCCTCCGCCTCAGAGCTGGAGAGGGTCCGGATCCACGGCCAAAGCCACATCACTGGGCAGGCCATCCCAGAGGGTGGTGCCAGGCGGTAAGGGAAGAGCACTACCTGGGGGCCCGTGCAACAGCAACTGCCAGCGGCTGCGGCCAGCCACCCGAGCCACCGGGGCCGGTGCCGGCCCCAGCAACCACCATCCAGCAGCCGCACAGAACGGCCTTAACTGTTCGGCCAGCGCACTGGCAGCCGTGGCGGTGATGGACGCCGAAGTCCCCGAAAGTCGCAGCAAACACGCTCTGCTGAACGGCACCAGTGCAGCCTCCTTGCGCAGCGCCACCTCTTCTTCGAGAAAGCGTTCATAGCGCCCATCCACCAGATGGCGAATCACCGGATGGTCGGGGGAGTAGGTCTGCACCAGCACTTGCCCAGGCCGCTCACCCCGCCCGGCCCGGCCTGCCAGCTGCATCAGAAGCTGCAGGCACTGTTCGCTGGCCCGCAGGTCCGGACGATGGAGGAGACCATCGGCGGCCAGCACGGCAGCCAGGGTGACCCGGGGCAGGTCCATCCCTTTGGCGAGCATCTGGGTGCCCACCAGCACGTCCGCCTCCCCGGCAGCGAACTGCTCGAGCAATCGGCGATGGCCATCGCGTCCGCCCGTGGTGTCGCGATCAAAGCGCAGCAAGCGCAGCCCTTCCAGTTCCTCCCCCAAGCGCTCCAGCACACGCTGGGTTCCGGCTCCAAAGGGCTTGAAGGCCGTGGAAGCGCAGTGGCTGCAGCGGGACTGCACCTCCGCACGATGATCACACCAATGGCAACGCAGCCACTGCCGCCCGGGCTGACTGCCATGGACGGTGAGAGCGACATCGCAGTTGGGGCACTGCACCACCTCCCCACAGCTGCGGCAGCTCAGAAAACTGCTGTAGCCACGGCGTGGCACCAACACCACCGCCTGTTCACCGCTCTCAGGAAGCTGGGCCAGCCGATCCATCAGGGCACGACTGATCAGGCGCTTGTGACCATCGGCCAGCTCAAGGCGCATATCGATGACATGCACCGGCGGCAGCTCTTGCTGGGAGATGCGCCGGGTGAGTCGCGCGAGGGCCAGCGGTCCATGGGGCACCCGTTGGATCCATGTTTCCAGCGACGGAGTCGCACTACCCAGCAGCACCCTCCCTCCCATCCTGCGCACCCGTTCCAGGGCGAGATCACGGGCGTGATAGCAGGGCATCGGTGACTCCTGCTTGTAGGAGCTGTCGTGCTCCTCATCCAGCACGATCAACCCCAGGGGGTTCAAGGGAAGGAACACGGCCGAGCGGGTTCCCACCACCACCAGGGGCCCGGACCCCTGCTGGGAGGCCGCAAGTGTGCGACGCCAGGTGCGCACCCGTTCCCTGTCGCTGCAACCGCTGTGGTATTCCACGACCCGCGCACCGAAGCGTCTCCGGCAGCGGTCCACCAACTGCGGGATCAAACCGATTTCAGGCGTCAGCACCAGGGCATGGCGACCTGCCGCTAGTTCCTGGGCCACCAGCTGCAGATACACCTCTGTTTTGCCAGAGCCGGTAATGCCCCACAGCAGCATTCCACCCCCTTGAGGTTGGCGCGTGAAGGCCTCCATCACCTGGCGCTGCTCCGGGGTGAGGGGCTGAGGTTCCTCCAAGGGCTTGCTCCTTCCGCTCACGCCGTCTTTGACGGCGTCGGCAGGCCTCTGTTGGCGTTCCGCCAGCCCCTTCGACACCAGAGCCTGCACCAGATGGGCTCCATAGCCGTCGGCACTGAGGTGGCGCTGCCACCCTCCACCCGTGGCCAGAAGCTGCTGCAGAAGGGCCCGTTGACGGGTGGGTACTGCAGCAATCACCTCGGGCGAAGCGGCGATTGCATCCACACTCGGACCCACCCACCACAACTGTCGCTCAGCAACCGAAGGGGCAGGTCGCTGCCCCAACCAGCCTGGCGGCAGCGCTGCCTTGAGCATCCGAAACGGACTGGTATGGCAGCGCTGGGCCATGGCGTCCAACCAATCGCGCCAAGCCGGATCAACGGCGGCCCGCTGAATCAACGCCTCGACCGGCTGCAGCCTGGGCTCCACCAGAGGCGGCTCACACGACCGACAGGCCACCACAAGGCCCTGCAATGGCCGGCCGCGGAGCGAAACCCGCACCAAATCCCCAAGACCGATGCCAAGCTGATGACGATCGCAGTAGGTGAAGGCCCGACCGTCCCGGCCGGCCTCAAGCCAAACATCCACCTCCGTCATTTGCCCGGTTGGGATCCCAGCCGTCACCATCGCCTCCAGCCATCGACGCAGCGGTGGAGTTGCAGGCGTCGCAAGTTTTTTTTAAGATAAGGATGTTGAACAGCATTGCGCTGTTGTCGGAACAAGCAGAGTTCCGTCCAGAGGGAAGACTGCAGCTCGAACCAGGGATTCGTCCCACCGTTGGTCGACCGGTCTAAGAACGCCCCTGACAGCCCTGCGCCTGTCCCAGACATCAGTCCCAACCTTGTTGATTCAGTTGCGTCACCGATTCCATCCGGTTTCGAAGAACGCCTGAACTCCGTTGACCCGTCAGTCAGCCGGATCAAGCCGGTTGATTGCCCTTATTGCTTATCCCAACGCCCACCCAGTTGTTATGAGTCCTGCTGCGAGCAAACCTGCAAAGGCAAAAACCACTGCCAAGCCCTCGATCGTGATGGTGGCGGATGCGAGCGGAAAGGCCAAATCGGTCAAGGCTGGGGCAGGCGGCGACACTGCCACCAAAACCACCAAAACACGTACGCCCCGAACCCGCACAGCGGCTCTTCCCAAGGGCACGGATCTCAAAGCTGCCGCTGACGAACTGCTGGCGGCCGCCGACGGCAAATCCAAGCCCCCGAAAGCAACAGCCACGAAAGCAACTGCAGCCAAAACAAAGGCCAAATCCAGCACCAGCAAAGCCAAAGCAGCATCTGCAACAACCAGCAGCACCAAAACCGCTGTTGCCAAAACTGAAACCAACGCTGCCGCAACCACCGAAGCGGCTCTGGCGAAACCCGAAGACAGCAAAGCGGCTGCAACCGCCGACAAGGACGCCAAGGCCAAAGCACTGGCGAGCATCAAGGTGGGCCCCAAAGGGGTTTACACCGAAGACTCCATCCGCGTTTACCTGCAGGAGATCGGTCGCATCCGCCTGCTCAGGCCTGATGAAGAGATCGAGCTGGCGCGCAAAATCGCCGATCTGCTGCTTCTCGAAGAACTGGCCGCCCAGTTTGAAAGTGACAACGGCCGCCAGCCCGACACCAAGGAGTGGGCTGCCTTGGTGGAAATGCCTCTGATCAAATTCCGCCGCCGCCTGATGCTGGGCCGTCGGGCCAAGGAAAAAATGGTGCAGTCGAACCTGCGCCTGGTGGTGTCGATCGCCAAGAAATACATGAACCGGGGCCTGAGTTTCCAGGACCTGATTCAGGAGGGCTCCCTCGGCCTGATCCGCGCCGCTGAGAAGTTCGACCACGAAAAGGGCTACAAGTTCTCCACCTACGCCACCTGGTGGATCCGTCAGGCGATCACCCGCGCCATCGCCGACCAGAGCCGCACCATCCGCCTGCCGGTTCACCTCTACGAGACGATCTCCCGCATCAAGAAGACCACCAAGACCCTCTCGCAGGAATTCGGCCGTAAGCCCACCGAGGAGGAGATCGCCGAGTCGATGGAGATGACGATCGAGAAGTTGCGCTTCATTGCCAAGAGCGCTCAGCTGCCGATTTCGTTGGAAACGCCGATCGGCAAGGAGGAGGATTCCCGTC
>JAYKIX010000191.1:0-3663 GCA_035286005.1 Synechococcus sp.
GCGAAGGGTGGGTGCCTGCATCACCTCCACTTCGAGCACGCAGTGATTCATCGCCGTCCGGTGCGTTGAAAGAGAGCGCCATCCTGATGCACGAACCGCGGAATCGCCAGGATCATGTTTGGCTCCTGTCTGGGACAGGGGAGGGGCCAACCCTTGCGGCCGCTCTGCTGGCGAGGGGTTTCCGCGTCAGTGTGAGTGTGGTCACGGATGCGGCGGCGGCGGCGTACCTCCCGTTGCCTCTCACCCATCTCTGGGTTGGCCCCCTGGCGGATGCGGACGCCATCATGATGCGGGTTCAGAACGCCGGGGTCGATCGGCTGATTGATGCCACCCACCCGTTTGCGACCCAGATCACAGCCCAGTTGCTGATGGCTGCGGATGTGCTGCCTTGCCCCTTGTTGCGCTTTGAACGTCCGCTCGAAATCACCACGGACCATCAGGTGATCGATCGGGTGGAGGCCATTCCCCCTGCTGCCTTGACCGGTCGGCGCTGGCTGCTGGCGCTCGGAGCCCGACACCTGCGCTCGGTGGTACCACCCCTGCGCAGGGCAGGAGGCTTGCTCCATGCCCGGATCTTGCCGACCCCGCAGGCCCTGCGCCAAGCGGTTGCTTCCGGTTTGTCGGATGGGCATTTGGCCCTGCTCAGGCCGCTGCCGGCAGATTGCTCAGGGCAGGTGGAAGCCGCCCTGTGTCGTCACTGGGGCATTCAGGCCGTGCTGTGTCGTCAGTCCGGCGGTGTGACCGAGCGGTGCTGGCATCAGGTGTGTACTGAGCTGGGCCTGCAGCTCTGGTTGTTGCGTCGCCCTGCACCACCACCAGCGCTGAAGGTTGTGCATAGCGTGGAACAACTGCTGAACCAGCTGGCGTGATGGCGATCAACGCTTCCCCGCGCGATCCGTTGGTGCTCGTGCTCACCACCGAAGCCGATCAAACCAAGGCGGATGGTCTTGCCCAGGCCCTACTGGAGCAGGGTCTGGCGGCCTGCGTGAGTTGCTCGCCGGTGCGTTCCACCTACCGGTGGCAGGGGCAGTTGGAGTGTGCCCACGAGGTGCAGTTATGGATCAAAACCACCCGCCAGGGATGGCCGCGGCTGGAGCAGGCACTGCCAGTGCTGCACAGCTATGACACTCCGGAAATCCTGCACTGGGAGGTGCAAGCGTCCGAGAGCTACGGCGCTTGGGTGCAGGACTCTGTTGCTCAGGCGCCACGTGGCTTCAGTTGAGGTGGGCGGCCATCAGCTCCTTCAGGCACACCTGGGAGCGAGCGCCGAGTTGCGTGACGATCTGACCAGCACAGAGAGCTCCGAGTTGACCGCAACGCTCCAGGGATTCCCCTTGGGTGTAGGCGTGCAGGAAGCCACCGGCATAGAGGTCACCGGCTCCGGTGGTGTCCACCAGGGTGCCCAGCCTGAAAATTCCGATATCGAAGCGCTGGTCGCCGCTGAGCACCACGGACCCCTCGCCGGAGCGGGTGATGGCCGTCACGGAGCAGCATCCGCGGACCCTGTCGAGGGCGGTGTCGAAATCGCTGGTCTCGTAGAGGGATTTGATTTCCGCTTCATTGGCGAACAGCACATCAACGTGGCCATTCACCAACTCCAAAAAACTCTCCCGATGACGGTCGACGCAAAACCCATCAGAGAGTGAAAGCGCCACCTGGCCTCCAGCGGCACGGCAGGCTTCGGCGCCGGCGATAAAGGCCCGCTTGGCGGCGGGGCTGTCCCACAGATAGCCCTCCAGGTACAGCACTTTGGTCTGCTGCACCATTGACAGGTCGAGGTCGTCCGGCTCCAACTGGGTGGAGGCGCCGAGGAACGTGCACATCGTGCGCTCCGCATCAGGAGTCACGTAGATCAGGCACCGGGCCGTGCTGGCACCACTGGTGGCGGCAGGGGTGTCAAATCGGGCGCCGACGGCGCGGATGTCATGGCTGAAGATGGAACCCAGCTGGTCGTTGCGAACCCGGCCGATGAAGCCGGTGCGGCCTCCGAGCTGGGCGATCCCCACCATCGTGTTGGCCACGGATCCACCGGAGGTTTCCTGGCCGGGACCACTGGCCTGATACAGGCGCTCTGCCTGCTGTTCGTCAATCAGGGCCATACCGCCCTTTTGCAGACCCTGCTCCTGGAGGAACCGGTCTTCTGTTTGCACAAGCACATCCACGATGGCGTTGCCAATGCCCACGACATCGAGCACGGCGTTGGTGCTGAACCGGGATGCGCTCATCGAGGGTGATGCGTCAAAGCTCGCAGTATCACCCCTGACGGGTTTGGGTTTGTTTGAGACCTGGATCAGGCGCTGAGTAGAGCCCGCTTCGGACCATGAATCGGGTCCTCCACCACGATGGTTTGGTCACGGCCGGCGCCCAGCGACACGATCGCAATCGGCACCTCCATGAGATCGGCGAGGAAGCGGAGGTAGGCCATGGCCTTCTCGGGCAGGTCATGGAGTGTGCGGCACTCTGCGGTGGAGCATTGCCAACCGGGGAGGGTCACGAAGATCGGCTTGCAGCGGGCGAATTCCTCGGCGGAGGAGGGGAAGTGCTCGATGCGTTCACCGTCGAGGTCGTAGGCCACGCAGACCTGCAGCTCATCCAGTTCGTCAAGCACATCAAGTTTGGTGATGGCCAGACAGTCGAGACCATTCACGCCCACGGCATAACGTCCGATCACACCGTCAAACCAACCGCAGCGACGCCGGCGGCCGGTGGTGGTGCCGAACTCGCCGCCCCGGTCGCAAAGGTGATCGTTGAGGCTGCCTTCCAGTTCGGTGGGGAAAGGACCTTCGCCCACACGGGTGGTGTAGGCCTTGGCCACACCGATCACCCGGTCGATCAGGGTGGGGCCCACCCCGGCACCGATGCAGGCACCGCCTGAAATCGGATTGGAGGAGGTGACGTAGGGATAGGTGCCGTGGTCGAGATCCAGGAGGGTGCCCTGGGCACCTTCAAACAGGATGTTTTTGCGGTCGCGAGCGGCCTGGTGGATCTCGCGGGTGCAATCCACCACATGGGGGGCGAGACGTCGGCCGTAGGCCAAGTACTCGCTGATTACGGATTCGGCATCCAGCGGCTCAACGCCGTAGATGGTTTGGAGAAGCTGATTCTTTTCCTTCAGCGGCCCGTCCAAGCGATCACGCAGACGGTCTTCATCCAGCAGGTCGATCACCCGGATGCCGCTGCGCTGCGACTTGTCGGCATAGGTGGGGCCGATGCCACGCCCAGTGGTGCCGATCTTGCGATCTCCCCGCTGTTTTTCCATCGCCTCATCCAGAAGGCGGTGGTAGGGCATGGTCACGTGGGCTGTGGAAGACAGCTTCAGCCCGGATATATCAATGCCGTTGGCGATCAGCATGTCGAGTTCCCCAAGCATCACCTTGGGATCGACAACAGTGCCCGAACCGATCAGGCAGACGGTGTCGGGATAAAGGATGCCGGAAGGAATCAGGTGCAGTTTCAGAACCTGATCGTCCACGACGATTGTGTGGCCTGCGTTGACGCCGCCCTGATAGCGGACAACGACATCTGCTGAGCGGCTGAGGAGATCGGTGATCTTCCCTTTTCCCTCGTCACCCCACTGCGCACCGATGACGACAACGTTGGCCAAAGACACTGCGGCCCGAAGCCGCCAATCTGCACAATCAAGCAGTTTCGCAGCTCCCCCTG